>JAAXHX010000453.1 GCA_012270635.1 Dehalococcoidia bacterium
CTTGCCTGCGCGCAGGTCTGTCAAAAGGCATCGTCATCTCTGGGCATTCCCGTGGTTGCAGGGATGCACGCCTCCAGCCCGGCGGCCGAGCAGTACAAGGGCCAGGTGTACATCGCCTCCACCGCCGAGACCGCCGTGGGTATGCCTGCGGCCATCTCGACGATGGCCAACCTCGCGGTAAAGCTGGCGCGGGGCGCGGAGCTCGGGCCCGCCGACGAAGAGGGCTATATCCCCACGGGTCGGGTCAAGACCCAGGTCCACGAAAAGACCATGGCCCAGAGGCTAGTCGACATGGCCCTCAAGAAGGTGAGGGGCGAGCCCTTCGAGACCGAGTGGCCCCTACCCACCGTGGAAAAGATCTCTCCCGCCCCGGCCATCGACTCCCTGGCCGGGGCCCGCATTGCCCTGGTTACCGAGGGGGGCGTCGTCCCCAAGGGGAACCCCGACAAGATACCCAGCGGTTGGGCCCGCCACTGGGCCCGCTACGACATCGGCGAGGTCTCGGACCTCACGCCGGACGAATGGCAGTCGGTGCACGGGGGCTTCGACACCACCAAGCTCAACGGCGACCCCGACAGAGTAGTCCCCCTGGACGTGATGCGAGACCTGGAGGATGAGGCGACCATAGGCAAAGTGCACGAGTACATGTACTCGACCGTCGGGAACCTGGGTTACGTGGCCAACATGAAGCAGTTCGGCCAGGACATAGCCGCCGAGCTCCAGGCGGCCGGGGTCCAGGGGGTGATACTCACCGGCACCTGAGGCACGGGAACGCGTAGCGGCGCTACGCTGGCCAAGGAGCTGGAGCGGGCGGGACTACCCACGGCCTTCATCACCGCCATGGTGCCCCTGGCCCAGAGCATCGGGGCAAACCGCATTGTACAGGGAAAGTCCGTGACCACGACGACCGGCGACCCCACCCTGCCCGCCGACGAAGAGAAAGCCTTCCGTCGGCGCCTGGTCGAGCGGGCCCTCGAGTCCCTCCAGTCCACTCCCCAGGACCAGGAGGTCATCTGGGGCGAGGACCGGGGCTAGACGGCCACCCGCTCCAGGTCTTTCAGTATCGCCTTCGCTGCGTTGTGTCCCGGGGCGCCGGTGATTTCTCCGCCGGGGTG
>JAAXHX010000454.1 GCA_012270635.1 Dehalococcoidia bacterium
GAGGTGGCGCTCATCGGATGTGCGGTGACGACGGGGGTCGGGGCTGCGCTGAACACGGCCAAGGTGGCCCCCGGAAGCACGGTGGCCGTGCTGGGGCTGGGTGGCATAGGCTTGAGCGCATTGCAGGGGGCGGTGCTGGCGGGCGCGGAGCGGATCATAGCCATCGACACCATTGAGACCAAGCTGGCCCTGGCAAGGGAACTGGGCGCGACGGACGTGGTGGACGCCTCGGGAGGGGGCGCCGTGGAGAAGGTGCTGGGGCTTTCCCCGAGAGGCGTGGACTACTCCTTCGAGGCCATCGGCTTGAAGGAGACCGCCGAGCAAGCGTACAACATGCTCGACACCGGTGGCCTCGCCACGGTAATCGGGATGATCCCCGAAGGGACCATGATCCACATCGACGGTCCCTCCCTTCTCAGCGAGAGACGCATAGGAGGGAGCAGCATGGGCTCCAACAGGTTCCGCATAGACATGCCCCGCTACATAGAGCTGTACCTGCAGGGCCGGCTGAAGCTGAAAGAGATGATTTCCCAGCAGATGCGCCTGGACGAGGTCAACAAGGCCTTCGACGACATGAAGGAAGGCCACGTGGCCCGCAGCGTACTCACCTTCAATTAACCCGACAAAAGGACGACTAGAACAACCAGGGCCCTTGACCCAATCCAAAGGAGGACACCCGACATGAAGATGAAAGCAGCAGTGATGAGGGCGCCCTATGAAGAGGTCCACATCGAAGAAGTGGACGTGGGCGAACCCGGCCCCCGAGAGATCCTCATAAAGACCGGCGCCTCGGGCGTGTGCCACAGTGACCTCCACTACGTCGACGGGCTCTACAAGTGCCCCCTGCCGACGATCCTTGGACACGAGGCCGCGGGTACGGTGGCGGCGGTCGGGTCCCAGGTGACCTACCACCAACCGGGAGACAGGGTCATAACCTGTCTTTCAGTCTTCTGCGGCACCTGCGACAAATGCATCCAGGGAGAAATGGTGAACTGCAGGGGAGTTGGACTCAAGAGGGGGCGCAACGAGTCGCCCCGTCTACACAAGGACGACGAGCTGATCCACCAGGCTATGAATCTCTCGTCCTTTGCAGAATACATGCTGGTCCACGAAAACGCGGCGGTGGTCGTGGAAGAGGACGTGCCCATCGAGGTCCAGGCGCTCATAGGCTGTGGCGTTACCACGGGAGTAGGCGCGGCGATGAGGACGGCTAGAGTGAGGCCGGGGAGCACCGTGGCGGTTGTCGGGTGTGGCGGCGTGGGGCTGAGCGCGATCAACGGCGCTATCATCGCCGGAGCCGCAAAGGTCATCGCCATCGATGCAGTGGAGGACAAGCTGGGCTTTGCGCAGAGGGTCGGGGCGACGGACGTGATAGACGCCTCGAAAGGCGGGGTCGTCGAGAAAGTGAAGAACCTCACCGGCGGCCTCGGCGTAGACTACGCCTTCGAGGCCATCGGGAAGGCGGTGACGGCGGAGCAGTGCTACGACATGCTTGATAAGGGTGGCACCGCGACCGTAATCGGCATGATCCCCCAGGGAACGAAAATCTCGATAGACGGGCCGTCCATGCTGGACGGGCGCCGGCTCCAGGGCAGCAACATGGGCTCCAACCACTTCCGGGTGGACATGCCGCAGTACATGGAGCTCTACCGGCAGGGCCGCCTGAAGCTGGACGAGATCATCTCCAAGCGGATCCAGCTGGAGGACATCAACCAGGCCTTCGAGGACATGAGGGACGCACACATCGCCCGAAGCGTCATCATGTTCAACTAGCCCGAGCCTCGGGAGGGCGCCTCAGATGCAGCAACACCAATACGACGCCATCATCATCGGGGCCGGGCACAACGGCCTCGTAACCGCAGGCTACCTCGCTCGAGAGGGGCTCAAGGTCCTGGTCCTCGAACGGCTCGAACGGGTTGGTGGGGCGGTCGTTAGCGACGAGCTCACCGCCGGATTCACCGTCCCCTATTGCTCCTACATCCTGCACATCATGCAAGGCCGGGTGATCGACGACCTGAAGCTGCGGGAGAACGGCCTGGACATCATACCCTTCACTTCGTACCGTTTCGATCCCTTCCCGGACGGCAACTACATCATCACCTACCGGGAGCACCACAAGAATGTGGAAGAGTTGGCCCGGTTCTCCGAGCACGACGCCCAGTCCTACCCGGACTGGGCCAACTTCTGGGAGCGGGCCTCGGCGATCCTGCACAGGTACTGGTTCCGGGAACCCCCGACCCTCGCAGAGGTGTACCAGGACGTGCGGGGCACCAGCGACGAGGAGGTGTGGGAAACCATGCTCACGGTAAGCATGAGGGACCTGGTCGACCGCTATTTCCAGCATCCCCAGGTGAGGGCCCACTTCATCGACGCCCAGGACGCCGGCGACCCCAGCGCGCCCGGCAGCATCCTGAGCCTGGCCTACCTGAGGGTCAACGCCTTCACCAAGCCCGAGAACTACGGAATCCCGCGCGGCGGCATGAGCCAGCTCCCCTTCGCCATGGCCCGCTACGCCGAGACCCACGGCGTCGAGATAAGGCTGAACACCGTGGTGGACAAGGTAATCGTCGAGGATGGGACGGCCGTCGGGGTGCGGCTGGACAACGGCGAAGAGATCAGAAGCTTCATGGTGGTCTCCAACGCCGACCCCAAGCGCACCTACCGAGACCTCGTCGACGCGGCGGACGTAGACGCCGCCACGAAGACAAAGGTCGACGGGCTGACCACGCGGGCCAACTGCGTCAAACTGCTGGTGGCCCTGAGGGATCTGCCGGACTTCAGCAGCTACCTGGGCCCGGGATACGATCCCCGGCTCACCGCCTACTTCCGCATCTGCCCCTCGGTGGAATACTTCCAGCAGAGCTGGGACGATGCCAAGAACGGCTACCCGTCAAGCTGCCCGGTGATGAACGTGCAGATGCCCTCGATTTATGACAAGTCCTTGACGCCGCCGGGACACCATGTCCTTTCGTCCTGGACGCTGTACGCACCGGCGGAGTTGAAGGAGGGCTCGTGGGACGTGGAGGGGCCGAAGGTCGGCGAGCAGCTGATCGACATCCTCACGACGTACGCCCCCAACTTCCGGGAGTCCATCGTGGACTGGACGCTCCAGACCCCCGAGGACATCGAGATCCGGCAGTTCCTCACCGACGGTAACATCCGCCACATAGACATTACCACCAAGCAGGTGTTCTCGGGACGGATGCCCTACCGCTCGAACATCGAACGGTTCTACATGTGCGGCTCGGGGACGCACCCCGGCGGAGAAATCACCGGCGC
>JAAXHX010000455.1 GCA_012270635.1 Dehalococcoidia bacterium
TTGGTTAATCTTCATATCTATGGTCTTGAGCAGCCTGATCTGAGGGCTGTCAGGCACATCATCCTATGCCTAGACTCCCAGGGAGCAATGCGTCCTTGTTAAGGCCTACCTTTAACATAACTTCACTGTTCCATTTTCATTAAAGGTTAACGCCTGTTTAATTTAATATGGCCTCTCTCGACCTCCATGTTAAAGCCTGCCTTTAACATAGACCCTCACCCCTGCCCTTATTAAAGGAATGGCCCCCGAACGTTAACGTGAGACTGCCCGTCTCTAGTAGGAGAACCCCCCGCTGCCCGTAGGCTGGCCGGTCTTCATGTCTATGGTCTCGAACAGCCTGGGCCCGAGGACCGCCAGAAGCCCCAGGGCCGCCAGGTGCATCGTCCTGTCCGTCGGGTCCAGGGGCGGAGCCACCTCACAGAGGTCTATGCCCTTCACGATGTCGTACTGGCCCAACGCGGTCATCAGCGAAAGGAACTCCCGGGCCCTGATCCCCTGGTACACGCAGGCCGTCGTGCCCGGCGACTCGGAACCGTCCACCACGTCTATGTCCACGCTCACGTACACCGCGTCCACGCTGTCGGCGGCCACTTCCAGCACCTCCTTCAGCGCCTCTTCGATCCCCTTCTCCAGCATCCCACGGGCCGTGACCATTTTCAGGCTGTGGTCGGTGTACATCCGGTACTGCTCGGCGTCCAGGACCGCCCCGTTCAGCCCGAGCCAAGCCATGTTCTTGTAGGAAATCGTAGCGTTCTCGCTGATGCGCCGCGCCGAGGTGCCGTGGTTGTACCGGCTCCCGGCCTGAAGCTCGTCCCAGAAGTCGGGGTGGCTGTCTATGTGGAGGTAGCCGATCCGGGGGTTGGACTTCCTCTCCACCATCCCCCTGGCAAACCCCAGAAAGCCCGGGTAGCAGACGTAGTGGTCGCCGCCCAGGATCACCGGCAGCGCCCCCCGACGCACGATGTCGCTCACCCCGGAGGCCACGCCCTCGGTGGTCACCATGATGTCCTGGGGCGAGATGTCCAAGTCGCCGACATCGGCCAGGAGCCCGTCTCCCTTGAACCGGAACCCCAGGTCGCTGTCCAGGTCCACCGTCGTGCGGTCCTCCGCCATCTCCTGGACCATGCGGTACTTGTAGGTTCCTTCCCGTATCCCCCGCGGCCCGAACCTCGCTCCCTTCCTCCCGATGTTGATGCCCTCGTCGATGGGCACCCCCGCCACCACCGTCATCCCTTCCCTAACCTCCTCCCGACCAATGATCGGCGCGCCGAAGAAGGACGGAAACCCGACGTATGAGTTGATGTATCCGGGCTTGGACACTGCCATCTTGCACCTCCGGTTCTTGGAAACCGGACTAATTTAACCCTCCGTGCGGAAACGGGTCAACAAATCCCCTGCCTATACACCCTTAGTGCGACCCGTTAGAATGACCCCCATGACCAGCCGACCACCCACCGACCCCGAGCCTTCCTTCATCGGCTTACCCTCCTTCCTGAAGCTCCCCTACGTCACCGATCCCACCGAGCTCAAGCGCCTCGCGCCCGACGTCGCCATCATGGGCGCTCCCTTCGACATGGGAACTACCATCAGGCCGGGGACCAGGTTCGGGCCCCGGGCCATTCGCCAGGCCGCGGGGTACGTCGGGGGGAGCCCCGTTGAGCCCATGTACCACGTCTCCCTCAAGGTGGCCCCCTTCGCCATCCTCAAGGTTGTGGACTTCGGAGACGCCAACTGCTCTCCCCACTCCCTGGAACTCGCCCACAACGCCATCAACCGAAAGGTGTCCCAGGCCCTGGACGCCGACGCATTGCCCATCGTCCTCGGTGGGGACCACTCCATAACGCTCCCGGCCGCTACCGCCGTAGCCGACGCCTCGGGTCGGGGCAAGGTGGGCATCATCCACTTCGACTCCCACGCCGACACCGCCCCCGACAGCTTCGGCGGCAGCCTCATCGCCCACGGCAGTCCCATGCGCAGGCTCATCGAGAGCGGGGCCGTTCCCGCTAGGAACTTCGTCCAGATCGGCCTCCGAGGCTACTGGCCCCCCGCCGAGGTCTGGCATTGGATGGAGGAGCAGGGGATGCGCTGGCACCTCATGACCGAGCTCGACGAGCGCGGGTTCGATACCGTGATGGACCAGGCCATCGAGGAGGCTCTCGACGGCCCCGAGTCCATCTACCTCTCCGTCGACATAGACGTCCTGGACCCGGGCTTCGCTCCCGGCACCGGCACCCCGGAGCCCGGCGGCATGACTCCCAGCCAGCTGCTACGCGCCGTGCGAAACATCGTCTCCCGGGTAAACCTGGTCGCCATGGACGTGGTGGAGGTTTCGCCTCCCTATGACGACCCCGGCGCCGTCACCGCCGAGCACGCCCACCGCGTCGTGGTAGAGGCCATCGCCGCACTGGCGCACAAGCGCCGCTCGTCCTAGCGGCGCCTTCCTTTGGCGTCGCTTCTCCACCTTATGGTAATATCCGCATGGCTAACGGATACGATGAATAGCCGGAGAGGAAGGCGAACAGGTGGTCCTTGAACAGCTGATATCAGCCGACTCCCACGTGGTGGAACCCCCCGACCTCTGGCAGTCCCGCACCGACTCCCGTTTCCGGGACAAGGCGCCCCGTGTTGTAAGGAACGGAGACGTCGACAACTGGATCGTCGGCGACGACATCCTCATAGGCTCCATCGGGGGCCCGACCCAGGCAGGCCGCCGCTACACCGACCTGGACAAGCTCTCCATCGAAGGCTCCTACGAAGAGTCCCCCCTTGCCGCCTACGACCCTGACGAACGCCTCAAGGCCATGGAGGTGGACGGTGTCGTCGGTGAGGTGGTTTACTCCACCATCGGCACACGGCTCTTCACCGTGGACGTACGCGGCGAGCTCCTCGCCGCCTGCTTCCGAGCCCTGAACGATTGGTCCGCCGATTTCGGCGCAGCCCACCCCGACAAGCTCAAGGGCACCGCCGCTATCAGCTTCGATGACGTGCCGGGCGCCGTCGCCGAGATTCAGCGATGTGCACGGCTTGGCCTTTCCGGCTTCGTAATTCCCGCCTATCAGTCCGAGGACCAGCACTACGACGCTCCCGAGTTCGACCCCGTATGGTCCGCCTTTGAGGACTGCGGCCTGCCCGTCGGCATCCACTCCGGTTCCGTCCGCCCGGGGCCGGCGCGCATCGGGGCCTTTGCCAACAACGCCTCCGTGGCGGGCACCGCCGCCTTCAGGGCTACCCAGGACTACTGGGTGCGCAGATCGGTGGCCCAGATGATGTTCGGCGGCGTCTTCGAACGCCACCCCCGCCTGAAAGTCGGCGTCGTCGAATACGAGCTCTCCTGGGCCCCCTACTTCATCAGAATGATGGACATGGCCTACGAAAAGCACCGCTACGTCACCGAGATCACCTTCAGGGACGACCTCCTGCCCAGTGACGTCTTCCATCGCAACATGTTCGTATCCTTCCAGGAGGACGAGCTCGGTATCGCCTTGAGGGACGTCATAGGCGTCAACAACATCCTGTTCGGCTCCGACTACCCCCACCGGGAGTCGACCTGGCCCCGCTCCCGCCAGGTCCTGTCCCAGGTCCTCTCCGGCTGCACCGACGAAGAGAAGCACAAGATCGGCTACCTCAACGCCGCCCGGCTCTACGGCTTCAATTAGCCGCCCATCTTTGCAACCATGACTCCCGAAATCTGCTCCGGCCTCCGAGTCCTGGACCTCAGCCGCACCTGGACCGGTGCCCTTGCCACCGTGATCATGGCAGACGCCGGCGCCGAGGTCATAAAGATTGAGGCCCCCGGCGGCGACCCCACCTGGGCCCACTACGCCTCCCCCATGTGGCATCGCGGCAAGAAGAGCGCCTTCCTGGACCTCAAGACCCCCGACGGACGGGACGCCCTCTGGCGTCTAGCCGCCAGGAGCGACGTGCTGCTCCACACCCTAATGCCCGGCGCTGCCCAACGGCTCGGCGCAGACTACGAGACCCTCAAGGAAGTCAACCCAGCCCTCGTATACTGCTCCGTCTCGGGGTTCGGGCCCCTCAAGGGCCTCGACAACGTGAAGGGTTACGACGCCATAGTCTCGGCCCACACCGGGCGGTTCCACGTCTTCCGAAAGCAGATAGACCGGGAGGGGCCCAAGTTCGCGGCTCTGCCCGTTGCCAGCTTCGGGGCGGGTATGCTGGCCCTGCAGGGCATACTCTCGGCCCTGCTCGTCCGAGAGCAGACGGGGCGAGGCCAGAAGGTCGAGACCAGTCTCCTCCAGTCCCTCATAGCCTACGACTGGTACTGGCTGTTTTGGCAGCTGGAACACCGGGGCGTCAACCCGGCCCTCGGCTGGCCCGACACCGAACCCACCCCCCAGTATTTCGTCTGCCCCACCAGGGATGGCCGGTGGCTCCAGATGGCCAACGCCATGGAGCACCTCTTCTACAACTGGATCATCGGCATCGGCATGGGAGACCTCCTCGGCGACCCCCGGTACAGCCACTTCCCTTCCACGGACTCCAAGGAGGTGGAAGAGGAGCTGTACCAGCGCATGTTCAAGCGCATGGAGGAGCGGACCCTGGACGAGTGGACCCACACCTTCATGACGGAGGTCGACGCCGCGTCCGAGCCCTTCCGCCAGACCGAGAACGCCTTCAGCCATCCCCAGGTCGTGTCCAATGCCCACACCATGACCGTCGAGACCCCGGACGGGCGCCTGGTAAAGCAGGCTGGTCGAATCGCCACCTTTACCGAGACCCCCGTAGCCGTGACCCGCCCCGCCCCCACCCCCGGCCAGC
>JAAXHX010000456.1 GCA_012270635.1 Dehalococcoidia bacterium
TACACCGGCGCGCGGAAGCAGGTGGGATGGTGGTCGTTGACTTGGCCGGTGGCCTGCATGTGGGAATAGACGACAACCGGGCCCATGAACTTGAAGCCCCGGGCGCGGAGGTCCTTGGACAGGGCCTCCGACTCGGGGGTCTGGGGAGGAGGGTTGGCGTGGTCCCGACGTAGGGTCTCGTGGCCCGTGAACTGCCAGATGTACCGGTCGAAGGAGCCGAACTCCCTCTGCACCTCCAGGAAACGGCGGGCGTTGTTGACTATGGCCTCGATCTTGCGGCGGTTGCGCACGATGCCCGAGTCAGCTAGCAAACGCTCGACGTCGGCGTCGGTGTAGGCGGCGACCTTCACGGGGTCGAAGTTGTGGAAGGCCTTGCGGAAGTTCTCTCGCTTGTCGAGGATGGTCTTCCAGGAAAGGCCGGACTGCATGCTTTCGAGGCACAGGAACTCGAACTGGGTGCGGTCGTCGTGGACGGGGATGCCCCACTCGGTGTCATGGTAGGACATCATGAGGGTGTCGTCGGGGGAGCCGAAGCATCGGGTGCGGGTGTCGTCGGGCATGTTGGGCCTCCGGGGTGGGGTGGGGGTATTTTACCGCAGCGAGGGGGGAGCCCCTCCCCACCCCCCAAGAAATTTGCCATATCAAAAAATGCAGCGCATTTTTTGATATGGCGTGACCAGGGGGGAAGGGCCTCGCCCCCGCTCATACTTTCCTTCGACGGGCTCAGGATAAACTAGGGCTCAGCACGAGCGGGCCCCGGGGATGGATTCCCGATCAGGGTCGGGAATGACGGAGGGGGATTCTGGCTCGGTGGCCGGAATGACGGAGCGGAGATTCACGCCCGAGGCAAACCTACGGCCCATCGGGGGAGAAGGGATGGGAGTCCACCCACCGCTCATCCTTTCCTTCGACAGGCTCAGGATAAACTAGAGGCTCAGCATGAGCGGGTCCCGGGGGTGGATTCCCGATCGGGGTCGGGAATGACGGAGGGGGATTCCGGCTCGAGGGCCGGAATGACGGTTAAAGAGGGGGTTGGAATGACGGAGAGGGAACGAGAGGGAGGGGAGCGGGGTTATGGGGTGTTGGGCTGGTAGACGATTTCGCCGTCTATGACTGTCATGGCGACGGAGAGGTCACGAATCTTCTCGCCGGGGGTGTTGAGGAGGTCGCCGTCGATGAGGGTGAAGTCGGCGGCCTTGCCGACCTCGACGGAGCCCTTCTCCTTTTCTAGGAAGGCGCTGTACGCGGCGTTGATGGTGTAGCCCCGGATGGCGTCCTCGACGCTGATGCGCTCGTCCTTGCCCATGTCCTGCCCTTCCATCGTGACCCTGGCCACGGCGGCGGAGATGTTGTCCAAGGGCCGGTAGGTGACCACGGGGGAGTCGGTGCTGAGGACTATGGGGATGCCCAGGTCCAGCTCCGAGCGGAGGGGAATCAGCTTACGTGCCCGCTCGGGGCCGAGGTTCATTAGGAAGCCGTCGCCGTTGTAATAGAGGTATGAGGGCTGGGAGATAGCCAGAATGCCGAGCCCCGCCATGCGCTCCAGGTACTCTATGGGGTAGCCGCAGTGCTCGATGCGGTGGCGGTGGTCGTCCCTCGGATGCTCCTGCAGAATCCGCTCCCATGCGCCGACTATCTGGTCCATGGCCTCGTCGCCCTGGCCGTGGGTGCCGGTGTGTAGGCCCGAGGTGTGAGCGTCCTCCAGCA
>JAAXHX010000457.1 GCA_012270635.1 Dehalococcoidia bacterium
CTCAAAAGGGCCGACGAATCGTCGCTGGAGGCGATTTGCAACGGTGACGCCGAGGGTTTCCTGGAAGGGGTGCGCGTAGAGCGAGACAGGAGACGAATCTGCGGGCTAACACCGATTTACCTGGCCCTTCGGGCGCTGGGCGAGGGGGTGTCGGGCAAAGTAACGGCGTATGATCAGTGCCCGGCAGACTCGACGGGCGGGTCACTGGTCTCGGTGGCGGGTGTAATATGGCAAAATTAAGCTACTGCCGGGTGAAGGGATTACTTTTGCCTTCATTGGACGTTATCTAAGCCGGTGGGATGGATGACGGGCATCGGAAAATTCGAGGGCCGGGACGCGGGTCAGGGGCCGGGCGTCCGGATCGATTATTGATAGGGCTGACATGAAGATATACCGCCGAATGAGAATCGTAGGGGGGGCGCTGGTTATGGTGCTCCTCGTGGTGGCCGTGACGGTAGTCGCGTGCGGGGGCGAGAGCACGCCGACCGAGGACGCAGAGGGGTTGTACATAGGGGGGCCGGAGTTTACGGCTTCCCCGGCGGTGACCACGGAACCGACAGCCGCACCCTCCGAGGACGAGGCAACGCCGACGCCGAGAGTGTATTCGGAGACGGCAGGCGAGGTGGGCAGTCTTGCACCGGACCTGTCGGGGATATCAGGGTGGATCAACACGGGGGAGTTCACATTGGGCAGTCTTCGGGGAGAAGTGGTGCTGGTGGACTTCTGGACCTATACGTGCGTCAATTGCCTGAGGACGCTGCCGTACCTGAGAGACTGGCACGAAAAATACGACGACCTGGGCCTGAACATAATCGGGGTGCACACGCCGGAGTTCGAGTTCGAGAAGGACTATGACAACGTCCTGGCGGCGGTGAAGGAGTATGACCTCGGGTGGCGGATGGCGCAGGACAACGATTTCAGGACGTGGCGGTCTTACAACAACCGCTACTGGCCGGCCAAATACCTGATAGACCACGAAGGCGTTATCCGGTACCGGCATTTCGGGGAGGGGCGGTATGATGAGACGGAGGAGTGGATCCGCGACTTGCTGACGGAAATCGGGGCCGACCTGTCGGGGATCGAAGTCAACGCGGACACGGGTCCCAAGCTGGACCAAGGGGCATTTGACGATCAGGGCAGGGTGCTGCAGACCCGGGAGCTGTACGCGGGGGCGAGGCGGAACTCGGGGGCGAGCGTGCCGTACATCGGGAACAACACCTACTACTTCACGCCACTGGACGGCGCCGAGGTCTATTCGGACCCGGGTCAGCACCAGACCCACTACCTCTACCTGAAGGGCGCATGGGTGAAGGGGCTGGAAAGCATAGAGCACGACAGGGCGACGGAGAACCTGGAGGACTACATAGCGTTGAAGTTCTTCGGGACGTCGGTGAACGTGGTAATCAACTCGGATAACGGAGACCCGTACGAGGTGGTGATAACCCTGGACGACCAGCCGGTGCCGAGGGAAGCCTGGGGCGACGACCTGCAGGTGAACGGGGAGGAGATGACGGTAATAAGGGTGGACGGGCCGAGGATGTACCGCCTGATACGCCTGCCATCGTACGGCAGCCACGAACTGAAGCTCAGTTCCAACTCAGAGGACTTCAATGTATATGCGTTTACCTTCGGGTCCTACTCCACGGGATTCTAGCCGGGCGGGCGGGTCTCGGGGGGGAGGGAAGGTTGCCTTTCTCGTTCTTGCCGTGGCCGCGGGACTGTTGACATTACTGGCCTGCGGCAGCTCGGCGACGCCCGCGACGGCTACGCCGATGGCCGTGGCGACGGAATCCCCTGCAGAAGCAACGGCGATTGCATTTCCGGACCTGGAGGGGCTGCTGGGGACCAAGGACTTGGGGCTGGGGACCAATAGGATATCCTTCGTTCTGCAGACGTCGGAGGGGTTGGTATCGCTGCCGCAGATACAGGTCAAGAGCCTGTACGCGGGGAGCGAGGTGGAAAGGGTGACGGGGAGGTTCCACCTCTGGCCGTTCGGGACGCGGGGGAACTACGTCTCGGAGCTGACATTCGACAAGGCCGGCGAATGGCAGATCGAAGCGGTGATAGCCAGGGGCGAGGAGAGTCTGGCGTCGACGGTGATGGACGTGGAGGTGAAGGAGGATAGTTTCACGCCGTCCATAGGGTCGGCGCCGCCGCAGACGCCGAACAAGACGGCTACGGACGAAGCGGGGCTGAGAGAGATAACGACATGGCCCCGGGCCGACCCGGACCTGTACAGGACGACCATACCGGAGGCGCTGGGGTCGGGGATGCCGCTGGTGGTGGTGATGTCGAGCCCCGGGTTCTGCACCTCGCCGACGTGCGGGCCCCAGGTGGAAACGGTTACGGAGTTGAAGAATCTGTACGCGGGGCAAGCCAACTTCATCCATGTCGAAATCTACGACAACCCTGTAGAGATCCAGTCGAGTCTGGACATGGGGGTATACTCGCCGGTGGTAGTGGACTGGGGGGTGACGGAGCCGGAGGATTACCTGAACGAGTCGTGGGTGTTCATCATAGATGCGGATGGGCTGATAAGGGCGAAGTACGAGGGGTATGCGTCCCTGGATGAGCTGGAGTCGGGGCTGGAGGAGGCGCTGTAAGGTTGTAGGGGTAGCCCGTTACTGGCCTGTACGCTAAGGGCGAGCGGCCCCCCGCTCATACTTCCCTTCGACAGGCTCAGGATAAACTAGGGGCTCAGCACGAGCGGCCCCTCCCCCTCGGGAGATTCGATTCCCCCCAACTGCCCTGCTTTATTGAATAATGGGCCGTGCTGCGGAGCAGCACGGCCCATTATTCTTTGTTCAAGGGGGGCCTGGTGTGTGCATCCGCTCGACCCTTCGACAGGCTCAGGGTGAGCGGGTACGGCGTGCTCGGGGAGTGGGGGAAGGGATGGATTCCGGCTCGGGGGCCGGAATGACGGAGAAGGCCCCTGCCTCCGCTCATACTTCCCTTCGACAGGCTCAGGATAAACTAGGGGCTCAGCACGAGCGGCCCCTCCCAGCCCCCGACGCGGGTTGCGTGAAGGTCTCTGAGGCGGGCTAGGGGGAGGAGTGGGTGGTTAGCCAGGTGGAGATGGGCTCGGCGTTGAGGTCCAGCCAGCGGGCGTTGAGGCGGATGCTCTCCAGGGCCTGGCGGACGGTGCGCTGGGCCCCGGCAACGGGGTTGGCACGGAAGAACTCCTCCACTTCGGCGGCTCTTTCCAGCGTGGTGAAGTCCTCGGCGATAGAGACCAGGCGCATGATCATGAAGCCGCCCTTGCCGTAGCGGCGGTCCAGCTCCGACCAGTTCTCCTTGACGAAGTCCCAGGCCAGGTCCCGACCGAAGCGGTTGGCGGCCACGCTGATGATGACGAGGGGAGTGTCCTGGGCTCTGACCTCGTCGGAGAGGGAGCGTTCTAGGGTCTCCCGGAGCAGCCCCGGGTCCCGGGGGCGGGAGACGGCCCCCAGGAGGCGGCGTTTCTCCTCCTGAAGGGTGGCCTTCTGTTCCAGGTCCCAGAGGGTGTCGTAGAGGTCGCGGTCGGCGTCAAGGGCGACGAGAGAGTAGACGACACCCCGGATGTCGGGGCGGAGGGAGGCGGCGTCTTGGGTAAAGCGCTGGAACCTATCGCGGGCCTCCCGGAGCACGGACTCGTTGCCCAGGCCGCCGGCGCGGGCGAGGACGGTGGTGCGAAGAAGGGCGTTGAGATGGCCCTCGCCGGGGGACTCCTCCCAGCCGAGCCGGGAGACTATGTCTTCGTAAATCGTTCGGGAGAAGGCGCGCAGGCCGTCCAGGGATGGGTGGTCGGCGAGGAGGACTTCGAGGTCCCGCAGGTTGGTGGAAAGGTCGGTCCAGACGGTGGCGTCGGTCTCCGACTTGTAGGCGCCGACGAGGTCCAGGTAGCGGGTGGCGGGCTCCAGACCGGCGCGGACGAGGGCGAAGAGGTCGGACTGGAGGCCGAGACGGTCGGTGGGGGGAAGCTCGAAGGAGGAGGCGGCTTCTAGAAGGGGCGGCAGCATGTCGGGGGCGTAGCGGACGCGATAGAAGCCGGTCTGGCCGGGGTTCACTTTGGTCCAACCCCGCCCGGCTTCTGCGGGCATCGTGACACTTGGCCCCTCCATAAGGATGGGTGCGGTGGACGACCCATCGGAGCGGGCGACGGCGACCGGGACCTTCCAGGTTGCGGGGCCGGGGTCCTGGCCCAGCAGCCGGTCGTAGAGGAAGCGCTGCTGGGAGAGGTTGAGGCTCTCGTCTTCAGAGGCCTGAACGGTGAGGACGGGAAAGCCGGTCTGCTTGATCCACGAGTCCATGAGAGATATTACGGGTTGGCCGGACTCGTCCTGCATGGCCTGCCAGAGGTCGGCGCCGCGGGCGTTGCCGTACATGTGTCGGGAGAGGTAGGTGCGGAGGCCGTTGCGGAAGGCGTCCTCACCGAGGTACTGCTCAAGCATCCAGAGGATGGACGCACCCTTGTTGTAGGAGATGGCGTCGAAGATCTCGCGGATTTCGCCGGGGTCCTTGACGTTGGCCTCGATGGGGTGGGAGTTGCGAAGAGCGTCCATGCGCAGGCCCTCGCCGACATCCTGGTAGAGGAACTGGGTCCACATGGACCACTCCGGGTAGAGGGCCGCGGTGGCCTTGTTGCCCATCCAGGAGGCGAAGCTTTCATTGAGCCAGAGGTCGTCCCACCACTGCATGGTGACGAGGTCGCCGAACCACATGTGGGCCATTTCGTGGGCGATGATCTCGACGATTCGCTGGCGGGTGGGGGCGGCGGAGTTTTCGGGGTCGAAGAGGAGGGCGACCTCCCGGTAGGTTATGGCGCCCCAGTTCTCCATGGCGCCGGCGGCGAAGTCAGGGATTGCGAAGTGGTCGAGCTTCTCCAGGGGGTAGGGGATGCCGAAGTAGTCGTTGTAGTACTCCAGGAGGCGAATGGCGGTGTCGAGGGCGAACTGGCCGAGACGCTCGTTGCCACGGGTGGCGAAGACGCGCATGAGCGTGCCGTTGGGAGCGTTGGCCTCCAGGCAGGCGAGGTCTCCGACGATGAAGGCGAGGAGGTAGGTGGACATGCGGGGGGTCTCGGAGAAGAGGACGGTCTTGAGGCCGGCCCCGGCGTCGGACTCCGCTACGATGGGCGTATTGGAGACGGCGGTGAGGTGAGATGG
>JAAXHX010000458.1 GCA_012270635.1 Dehalococcoidia bacterium
GATGGCCGATCCGTGGAGGTGGTTGCCGAGGGGTCCAGGCCCGACCTGGAAGCTCTCCTGCAACGGCTTTA
Organism: Dehalococcoidia bacterium; assembly: GCA_012270635.1. The sequence goes on from JAAXHX010000458.1 coordinate 72, forward strand.
CGTCGGCCCGCCCGGGGCGATGGTTGAGACGGTGGAGTCCTCCTGGGCGCCCGCGCAAGGCGGACTCCACGGCTTCCGTGTTGGCTAGCGGGGACGCCCTACGTCCCCCAGTCCAGCATCTGCACCTTCACCACGTCCCCTTCGTCCACGGAGTCCACGTCTTCGGGAACTATGGCAAGGCCGTTGGCCAGGGACATGGAGGTCAGTATGCCGGAACCCTGCGGGCCGGTGGTCCGGGCGTAGTAGCGACCGTTCCGCTTTGTTACGACGGCACGAGCGAAAATCCGACGCCCATCAGTGTTTACGATGGTGTCCTCCATGACCGCGTCCACCGTGGGTTTGGCCAAGTCCTTCTTGCCCTGCATCTTCAGCAGAGCGGGCCTCCCGAACTGCTCGAATGCGATCATCGAGCTGACGGGGTTGCCGGGCAGCCCGAGATGGGGTACCTGCCTCATGCGTCCGGAGGTGTCTCGGGTCTTCAGCAATCCGAAGGCCAGGGGTCGGGCGGGTTTCATCTTCACCATCCAGAAGGCGATTTCTCCTTCCTGGGCAAGCACGTCTTTCACGATGTCGTAGTCGCCCTTGGACACTCCCGCCGAGGTGATGACCATGTCGGCGTCCACGCCCTCGGCTATCTTTGACTTCAGCGACTCCATGTTGTCCCTGGCGATGCCCAGGACTTTGGGCACGCCGCCATAGCGCAGGACCAGGGAGGCGACGCTGAAGTTGTTGCTGTTGTAGATCTTGCCCGGGGCCAGGGGCTCGCCGACCTCTAGCAGTTCATCACCCGTGGCCAGCACCGAGACCACAGGCTTCCGGTAGACCTTTGCCGTCGGCTTTCCCAGGGAAGCAAGCACCCCTATCTCTGCGGGCCGCAAGACGGTGCCCGCCTTCACTATCACCGTGCCCGGGACCACGTCCTCCCCTGCCCGTCGGATGTTCGAGCCGACCTTCCATGCCTTTCGTATCTCGATACGCTCTACCCCGCCGGTCCCGGTCATGGACTTCTGGTCTTCCTCGTCGGTGTCTTCGAAGGGGACGATGGTGTCGGCGCCGTCGGGCATGGGCGCGCCGGTCATAATCCTGATGGCAAGGCCTTTGCCCACCGACTTCTCAGCGATTTTGCCGGCAGGCAACTCCTCGATAACCGCCAAGGCGATGGGGGACTCGGGGCTTGCCCCTCGGATGTCGTCCCACTGCACGGCGTAGCCGTCCATAGCGGTGTTGTCCCTGGGCGGGATCGAAAACTCGGAGAATGCGTCCTCAGCCAACACCTGTCCCAGGCAGTCCAGGAGCAGCTTTTCCTCCACGTCGAGCAGGTCCACGTAACCGAGAATCTTCTCCAGGGCCTCCTCCACCGTTAGCCAGCCCAAGACCATGTGCGTAGACCTCCCTTTCCCAATTGGGTGCGCCGCTGCAGAGCGGAACCACAGCTATGATATCACGAGCTTATGCCTGCCCATGCTTTTGACACCCGCACGGGGCATAAATATAATCAACTAGCGGCCACACCCGAGGGGCCGCGCCCTATTCCCGTACAGGAGCAGCCATTGCCTCGATATGACGTAGTAGTAGTTGGCGGAGGCTTCGCCGGTATGAGCGCCGCCCTTTCGGCTCGGGAGCAGGGCGCTGCAGTCTGCATCCTAAGCAAGCAGCACCCGCTCCGTAGCCACTCATCGGGGGCGCAGAGTGGGATCAACGCCGGGCTCACGGGCGCCAATGCGTGGGAGTCTCACGGGCTGGACACCGTGAGGTCGGGCGCCTTCCTCTGCGAACAGGACGTGGTGGAGGCCATCTGCCGAGAGGCCCCCGCCCGGGTCATCGGCCTGGAGCACATGGGCGTTCCCTTTGACCGGAATTCCGAGGGTCGAATCGACCAGGCCCGGTTCCCCGCCTCCTCCGAGCCCCGCACCTGCTACTGCAGCGACTCCACGGGGCACAACATCCTGCAAGCCCTCTTCGAACAGGTGCTCAGGATGCAGATCCCCCTCTACCACGAATGGTCTGCCGTATCCCTAATCATGTCGGGGAACGGGGCCTGCCAGGGAGTCTTCGCTCGGAGCCTTAAGGACGGGACGCTGAGCGCCTTTTCGTCGGGAGCGGTGGCGCTGGCCACCGGGGGAATGGGCCGCATGTACAGGAACAGCACCGCCTCCACGGCTTCCACCGCCGATGGGCCGGCCATGGCCTACCGGGCCGGAGCGCCGTTGAGAGATATGGAGATGGTGCAATTCGCCCCGACCGCCCTGGCCCCGAATGGCGTCCTGATTACCGGAGCGGCGAGGGGGGAAGGGGCGCTCCTGACCCGGGGCGGTGATGAACCCCTGACCTGGGGCGACGATGGCGCCACCATTGCCCTCGCCACCACCGACGTGGTATCCCGATCGGTCGCCGATGAATTGGCAAACTCAGCCGTGCATCTCGACTTCCGGGGCGTCGACTCGGAATGGCTAGCCCAACGCCTTCCTGAGACCCGGGCCCTGGTCAAGGACTTGGCCGGGATCGACATTGCCAAGGACCCCGTTCCAGTTCAGCCCGCAATGCACCGCCCGATAGGGGGCATCAAGATAGACACTTCGGGGGCGTCCCCGGTGGCCGGATTGTTCGCCGCAGGCGAGTGCGCCAGCTCGGGGTTGAACGGCGCTAATCGGCTGGGCGGTAACTCCCTGCTCGAAAGCGTGGCAGTAGGGCGTAAGGCGGGGGCATCGGCGGCGGCATATGCAGGGACCCCGGGCCCCGCCCCCGACTTGTCGGCGCAGCAAGCCGACGAGGAGCGGCGCATAGCCGCCATATCGGCAAGGGAAAAGGGATCCGAGTCCCCGGGTGCGATCAGACAGGAGCTTGCCGCCGCGATGCAAGACCTGGTGGGCATATACCGGGACGCCGACGGCCTCAATGCCGCCGAGGGCAAGCTCAGGGATCTGCGAGAGCGGTGTGACGCAGTTGGCATCCAGGGCCCGGCAACGGGATACAATACGGAAGTAGCCTCGATAATCGAGTTGGAGAACATGCTGGACGTGGCCCGGGTTGTCGTTGCTTCTGCCCTGGCCAGGGAGGAAAGCCGGGGGTGTCACTCTCGGCGGGACTTCCCTGAAAGGGACGACGAAAACTGGCTCAAACACACCGTGGCCCGCGCCTCGGAGGACGGGCCGCAATTGGACTACGAACCCGTGACGGTCACCCGCTGGAAACCGGAAGGGAGCAGCTAGATGCAGGTGAATCTGAAAGTGCGTCGCTACGACCCCGTAGCCAACGGCAATGGCAGTCACCAGACCTATTCCGTGGAGGTGGATGACCAGAGCACGGTCCTAGACGCCCTGATCCAGGTCCGGGACGAGCAGGACGCCACCCTGTCCTTCCGCGGCTCCTGTCGGACGGGGTTCTGTGGAGACTGCACGATGAGGGTCAATGGCAAGGCGAAGTGGGCTTGTCGGATGCCCGTTGCCAAGGCCCAGGTGGACGGGGAAATCGCACTGGACCCGCCGCGGCTGGTCAAAGAGGTCAAGGACCTTGTCTACGATCAGGACGAGTTCCTGTTCGACAAGTACACGGCGGTGAAGCCCTGGATCGAGCCCTCCCCCCCCAACCCAACCCAGGAACACATCGTCTCCCAGGAGAAGATCAAGGAGCTCCAGGAAGCTTCCAGCTGCACCCTCTGCGGCATGTGCGACGAGGGCTGCACCGTCCTGGTCATAGACAAGACGTTCCTCGGGCCGGCCGCTCTTACGAAGGCGTTCAAGCCCGTGGCCGACCCCCGGGACCGGGTTACGGTGAGACGGCTGGACGAGCTCAGCCAAAAGAGGGGCATGTGGGACTGTGTCCACTGCTTTGAGGCAACGGAGCATTGTCCCAAGGGGATCGACCCTACGGACAGGATACTTTCATTACGGGATGAGGCTATAAAGCGGGGCATCGGCACGCCTCGGGTGGTGCGCCACAACGACAGCTTCGCGAAGTCGATCAAGTCCAGCGGCTGGCTGGACGAGGCCCGGCTGGCCATCGAAAGCGAGGGCCTGACCAACATAGGCGGGCTGATGCGCCTCGTGCCCACCGCCGCCAAGGCGATGACGCACCGCAAGGCGCCCATGCCCTACCTGCACAAGAAGCGGCCGGGGGCCAAGAGAATCAAGCGAATCTTCGAAAAATGGGAGGGAGACGGCAAATGAGATATGCGTTTTACCCAGGTTGCGTCGCCAAAGGCGGATGCCCCGAGCTCTACCCCGCCGCCGTAAAGGTCGCCGAAAGGCTCGGGATCGAGCTGGTGGAGATGGAGGACGTCGGATGTACGGGCGCGGGCGTGCTAAGCCGGGAGGTCTCTGATCCCATCAATGCCCGGACCCTGGCCAA
>JAAXHX010000459.1 GCA_012270635.1 Dehalococcoidia bacterium
GCCTCCCGGGCCGCAACCGACGACGGTCCCGAAAGGCTAGCTGATGAGTCTTTACCTGCCCCTCTCAGCAACGGGACCGGTGCACCTCGATTTGCGTCGCCCTGAGACGGCCTTCGAGGAGAGGCCGAACAGGACGGGTTACCTAGTGTCTAGGCAGCCAGTGCCAACTGACGGTTGCCAGTTATATCTTTGCCGTTGGTTTTACGAGTCCCACGGCGCCTCGGCCTGCAACCCTGGGTTGCCGTGGCTCCTGTCGAACCCACGCGTCCCCAAGCTGTAGAGTTTAATTTTAACATAACGCTTTTCTGTACGCCCAGGGCTTGGGGTCGGGGCATTAGCTACGCCTTACGGCGGCTTCCTTGAGGATGGCCCTCTGCATCTGCCGGTCGGCGTCCCGGCGGGCGATGGCCGCGCGCTTATCGTAAAGCTTGCGGCCCCGGGCCAGCCCCATCTCAACCTTGGCCCGGTGGTTCTTGATGTAGAGCTTCAACGGCACGAGGGTCAGCCCCTTCTCCTGCACCTTGGATGAGAGGTAGTCGATCTGGCCCCGGTGCATCAACACCTTTCGGGGGCGCATGGGTTCGTGATTGGCGCGGTTGCCGTTGGAGTAGGGCGATATGTGGGCGTTGAAGAGCCAGAGCTCGCCCCCATCAGGACGGCCGAAGGCGTCCCGTATGTTGACCCTGCCGTCTCGAATGGACTTGATCTCGGTGCCTGTTAGCACCAGGCCGCCCTCGAAGGACTCCAAGATGTCGAACTCATGCCGGGCCCGACGGTTGACGCTAATGGTCTTCATGGCGGCTCAGCAGCTATCCCGATACGGAGAGCAGGTGCTCGACCGCGGCCTCCAGCTGAACGTCCCTCTGGGCTGCGAGGTCGGCCTCGGTGAAGGAGACGAGGATGTCGGGTTCTATGCCGAAGCCTTCTATTACGTCGCCGTCGGGGGTGAACCATCGGGCGAAGGTGACGTACAGCCCCGAGCCGTCGGACAGCGCGTTGAGCCGGGTTACGCTTCCCTTGCCGAAGGTGGGGAGGCCGACGAGTTGGGCCCGGCCCCGGTCTTGGAGGGCGCCGGCCAGGACCTCGGCCCCGCTGGCGCTGTGAGCGTCGACGAGGACTGCCAGGGGCACGTCCAGGGCCACGCCGCCGGAATTGGCCGTCCAGTCGGTCTTGCTGCCGTTGCCCTCCATTTCAATCAGGACCAGGCCGCCGTCCAGGAAAAGGTCCGCAACGTCGACCGTCTCCCGCAACAGCCCTCCCGGGTTTTGACGCACGTCCAAGATTATCCCCCTGGCCCCCTGGGAGAGGGCTTCCTCCAGGAAGGACTGGGTCTCGGAGGGGGTGCGCCGGGTGAACAGGTTGATCCTTATGCGGTAGATGTCGTCGTCCAGGGTTTCCATGCGAACGCTGTCTATGGGGATGTTTCCGCGCACTATGACCACGAGTTCGGGGTCGGGTTCCAGCAGGTGCTTGATCAAGAGCTCGACGGGCGTGCCTTCCGGGCCCCGGATGCGCAGTATCGACTCCCGCAAGCTGATAGTGTTGGCCTCGACGCCGTCGATCTCCAGGATGATGTCCCCGGCCAGGATCCCGGCGGCCTCGGCGGGAGAATTTTCCATCGGAGATATGATTATCGGGTACCCCTCGTTGTTGGTGCCCACGTAGGCCCCAATCCCGTGGAATGAGCCCTCTAGTTCCGACTGGTCGAAGCGCAGGTCGTCCCGTGAAAGGTAGGTCGTATACGGGTCGGCCAATGCCCCGACCATGCCCTTGATGGCGGCAACGTTCAGGTCTTCCAGGTCGGTCTCGCCATCGGAAGGAAGGGTGTACGCGTAAGCTAGTACCTCGTAGGCCTCTTCCAATTCCTCCCCCCCGGGCGCCGAGAAATAATCCTCCTTCAGCTCCAGGTCGTATTCCAGGGCCCGGGCCTCGGAGATGGAAATGGAGGTGTCTTCGATGAATTCGAGGATGCCGAATATGGCCCCGTCGCTCAGGACCCGCGGGTCGATGTTTTCGATGTCCACGTATTCCTGCTGCACGATCCTCCAGGCCTCGAAAAGAGCGCGGGCTTCATCGGGCAGGGATATGGTCGACAGTTCCTCGTGGGGGTCGGCGGTAGCCGTGGCTTGGGGGTCGGAAGTGTTGGGGGTGTCGGGAGCGGACGCCGAGGGACCCGCGTCTCCATTGTCCTGGCAGCCGAAGGCCAGGGTCATCAGGGAGAGAATGAGTAAGGCCAGGGCGAGCCGTTTGGGTATGGACACTTTGCTGAAACCTCGGAGGGTGGGCGTAGGTGGGTTATTGACTCAACGAAATTTTAGCATAGGCGTGGGGCGTCTCCAATTCGGGTAAGGAGACGTTGACACACCGGAAGCCGTGTCCATAGAATCTTAGGCCCCACCCCTGGGACCCGATACCACCCCCTTGGCGAGGCTGGCATGGCGGTCGGAAGGCAAATCTACGAACTGCATCTCCTGGATGCTTCCATCCTCGACAAGGACGCCGCCCTGGCCCTAGTCAACCGGAAGCTGGGGGACGATGAGGCGCTTCGCAAGTCCGAGGCCATCCTCCATCGCGCGAAGGAGAAGCTGGCCGGCGTGGAGCGACGGCAGCGAGACGCCGAGGCCATGCTCAGCGACATCCAGGCCCGGCTGAGACCCCTGGAGAGCAGGACATACGACGGGAGCGTCACGAATCCCCGGGAGCTCCAGGGGATGGAGCGGGAAGTCGAGAATCTGAAGAAGCGTCTCTCCGGGGCAGAGGACGACTACCTCGCCATCCTCGACGAGCACGATGCGGCGTCCAAGACCGCCTCCGAAAAAGAGGCCCTGCGCTCCGACACCGAGAAGAAGAGGCAAGCCGAGGTGAAGGACCTGACCAAGGAGAAGGACGAGCTGGAGTACGCTCTTCTGGAGCTCTGGGAAAAACGGGATGGGAGGGCCACTGCGCTGGACGCTGCCCCCAAGCATCTGTACGAGTCCCTTCGAGAGTCGTTGGGGGGGCTGGCCGTAGCTACGATTGGACGGGGTATGTGCAACAGTTGCCGTCTATCCCTGCCGATGAACGTAGTCCAGAGAGCAAGGGCCGGTAGAGAGTTGGCCCAGTGCCCTAGCTGCTCGAGGATCCTGTGGGTCGAGTAGCTCACGCTCCTTGCGAAGGCCCTGTGGTGAAACGGTACGCTGAGTGATCGGTAGAGCTGCCATCCAGACCGACGGAGCGTCCCGTCGAAACCCCGGTCCCGCGGCCATAGGCGGTGTGATAAGGGACGAGAGAGGCAATGTCCTCGCCGAGATTAGCGAGGCCATAGGAATCGCCACCAACAACGTAGCGGAATACAAGGCGCTGGTGGTTACTCTCGCCAAAGCCCGGGACCTGGGCGTCCGGGCAGTGGACGTCCGTCTTGACTCGGAGTTGATAGTCAGGCAGGTCGAGGGCCGGTACCGCAC
>JAAXHX010000460.1 GCA_012270635.1 Dehalococcoidia bacterium
TTGGATGACAACCACTAAGATGTTGACAGGGCCGGTAAACATAAGGAGAAGCGAATGGCGAAGCGGAGCTACTACGACGTTCTGGGCGTCAAGAAGGACGCCTCGCAAGACGAGCTCCGGCGCGCCTTCAGGAAGCTGGCCCGCGAGTGTCACCCGGACGTGAACCCCGGGATGGCGGACGCTTCGGAGAAGTTCAAGGAGATCAACGAGGCTTACCAGACGCTTTCAGACCCCGAGGAGCGCCGGGCGTATGACCAGGGAGGCCGGAAGTCCCAGGGCGAGGGGTGGGAAAGGGGCGACGGATTCGCCCGCGCCTGGTCTTTCTCCACCGGCGAGGACGGACCATTCGCCTTCGGAGGGGAACCCTTGGACGAGATACTCCAGGGTTTCCTGGGACGCAGGGCAAAAGGACCTACGGCACGCTCCCCGTTCTCGTGGCCCAACGCCGCGCCGAGGGAACACAAGCTGGACATAAGCCTTGAAGAGGCCTACAGGGGAACGACGAGGCTCGTGCAGGTCTCGGGGGCGGATGGGAGAACGCGAAGGTTGGAAGTGCAGGTTCCCCCGGGTGTGTGGATGGGATTTCGGATGTCGGTGGACCCGGACAAGGGGCGTCCCGGGGCGGGGCAGGGTGAGATCATATTTTCGATCAACGTACTGCCCCACGAGCGGTACACGAGGGTCGGCAACGACGTTCACGTCGAGGCTGCGGCGTCCATGTACGACGCGATGTTGGGCGGAGAAATCCCGGTGCAGACCTTGAAGGGCTCGGTTGCCCTCAAACTGCCCAAGGGAACGCAGAACGGCCAGAGATTCAGGTTGAAAGGCAGAGGCATGCCCATATACGGGCGGTCGGGGGCGGGGGACGCGTTCGCAACGGTGAAAGTGGTCCTGCCGACGGAGCTATCCGAGGATGAATCGGAACTGGTGAGGAAATTGAAGGAACTGAGAGACGAGAAGGGGGCCGCGTGAATCTATACGACGAATCGGAGCCACGCTACGTGATAAGCGTGGCGGCGCGCATGGTGGGCGTACACGTGCAGACGCTGCGCTACTACGAAAGGGCGGGCCTAATCAAGCCGTCCAGGTCGGGGGGGAACACGCGGTTCTACTCGGCCAAGGACGTGGCCCACCTGCAGAGGATACGTTCGCTCATCGAAGACCTGGGGGTGAACCTGGCGGGGGTCGAGGTGATCATGAGGATGTCCCAGCGGATGCTGGACATGCATAAAGAGTTGAATGCGGTCAAGGAGGAATTGAACCGGCTGATGACCGGGTCTCGGGGCCCGGGTGGCCGCCCGATGAAAGACGGGGGCAGTCGGGAGCCAGGGGGTGAAGAATGGTAATGAGAAAGGACCAATTCACGGAAAAAGCCTGGGAGGCGAGGGAAGCTTCCATAGAGTTGGCAAAAGAGATGCGGCACACCCAGTGGGACGTGGAGCACCTGGTGCTGGCGATGCTGGAGCAGAAAGACGGCCTGACGCCGGAGATAATGGAGAAGCTGGGCGCGGACACGTCGGGGCTGATCAGCAAGTTTCGGCAGGCGTTGACGAAGACGCCCACGGTAGCTTACTCGGCCCAGGAGCTCTATATCACTCTCCGCATATCTAAGCTGAAGGAGCGGGCGGCGGCGGAGATGGAGCGGCTGAGGGACGAGCTAATCGGCGTGGAC
>JAAXHX010000461.1 GCA_012270635.1 Dehalococcoidia bacterium
CCACCTTCGAACAGGCCCGGGTGCAACTCCGAAAGCCGGCTCACCAGCCCGGCGGAGGTTGCGCCTTCATCCAGGTGGAGCTCCTCCTCCTTCAGCCCGGCCCGTTCCCGGTATATGGCGAAGAATCGGGTGTTGACTCTCAGGCCCGCCTCCCCCGACAACAGGATTTATCAACTATCAATTATAGCGAAGGGGTGTGGGAGTGTCTAACGAAACGTGCGCCGGGATAGGCCGCCGGGAACCCTACAGCCCCGCCAATGCCCCCGGCAACTCCGCCAGCTTGTCCACGCACGCGTCCGGCACTACCGGCACGTGGTCCCAGCTAGCCCCCCCGATCAACACCGCCCGCATCCCGACCCGCTGTGCCCCCAGAATGTCCGTCTCCGGTCTGTCCCCCACGTGGGCCGACTTATCGGCACGGGCGCCCATCGCCTCCAGGGTGTCCAGGAAGAGGCTGGGCGCGGGCTTGGCCAAACCCTCCTCGTCGGAAAAGGTGAGATGCACCAGGTATTGGGCAACTCCGATGTCGGCGAGAAACTTGCGCGCCAGACTGCCCGGCGTCGTCCCCGAGTTGCAGATCAACCCCATCCTGTACCCCTCGTCGGTGAGGGTGGCAAGGGTCTCCAGCACGCCGGGCATCAGGGCCGGGGGATGTTCGAGAAACGCGTTCAAATGCCGCTCCGACACCCGTTCCTTGCCCTCGGCTTCCAGGGATTTCGAGAGGCCCGGCTCTATCGAGTCCAGGAAGTCGTCCAGCTGTACCTCGAACGTCGTATCGAGGCCCCGTGTCCGTACGTTCTCGAACTTCCGCTGCGAGTCCCAGTAGACCTCCGCGATCCTCTCCTTCGTGCGCCCGACCCCGTACTCCGAGAGGATGTCCGCAGTCGCATCGATGCGCCTCCTGGCCCGCGCCACTCCACCCCCCTCCACGTCGACTATCAGCGTGTTCCATAGATCGAAAGTGATGCCTTCTATTGCGTTGTTTCTCATGCCCCTATTCCGGTATCCGTGTCTGTCCTGGCGCCGTCCAACTGCGCCCAAATAAATTGGGGGCGGTGCTTTCCCGCCCCCTTAGTACTCGATGACTGTTGTTATGGGATAGCCCTTGATCCGCTCTCTGCCTCCCAACTCTCTCAGCTCCACCAGGAACGCCAGGCCCGCAACCACCCCACCCAGCTCCTCCACCAGCTTCACCGTGGCCTCCGCCGTCCCTCCCGTCGCGAGCAGATCATCGACCACCAGCACCCGTTGCCCCTTCGACACCGCGTCCCGGTGCAACTCCATCGAGTTGGTCCCGTACTCCAGATCGTAGCTCACCCGCACCGAGTCCCGGGGCAGCTTGCCCTCTTTTCTCACCGGCAGGAGCGGCTTGTCCATCTCCAGCGCAAGGGGCGCGGCAATCAGGAAGCCCCGGGCGTCTATTGCGGCGAAGGCGTCTATGCTGTTCCCGGCGATGCCCTGCTTGATCATGTCCAGGGCATGGCGAAAAGCGGGCGGGTGCTGAAGGAGGGGGGTGATGTCTCGGAATAGGATGCCCGGCTTCGGGAAATCGGGGACGTTGGCTATGTATTTCCTAAGGTCCATCCAGACCGGTCTCGAAATCGTATTGCGGCGCGAATGTACATCAACGGATTTCGGGGTGTCAATCGGAGAATCCGACCCCCGGGTCGCAAACGGAGAATAGAGGGACGTTTTCCAGGCGCCTGCATCCTTTACGGAGCACGGCATAGCAATATGGCGTCTATCATGTCATAATGATGTCATGGCTGTACAAATCACCATCAGAGGCGTGCCCGAAGAAGTGCGCGACGAATTGGCAGCGCGAGCCGCGCTTCAACGGCAATCAATGCAGGAATTCCTCCTCGGGGAGCTGGAACGCATCGTATCCCGGCCTTCCATAGCCGCGTGGCTCGGTGAAGTGCGGGCCCGCAAACGGGCCACCGGGACCCGTATCCCGGCGACCGCGATCCTGGAAGCACGGGACTCGGATAGAACTTGACCGTAGTCGTCGATTCCTCGGTGGTTGTGGCTGCCCTCGTCGACTCGGGCCGGGAAGGGGGCTGGGCGGAGTCGGTGATCGAAGGCGGGGACTTGATTGGCCCCGAGATCGTACTGGCGGAGGCATCCAACACCCTACGACGCTTGGAGATCACGGGCAGCTTGTCTCCCCTGGTAGCCCAGAGCACCCACGCCGACCTCCACAATCTCCACGTAGACCTGTACCCCTACGTTCCCTTTGCGCAGCGCGTGTGGGAACTGCGGCCCAACCTGACCGCATACGAAGCCTGGTACGTTGCCATGGCAGAGGCCCTGGACTGCCCCCTGGCCACCCTCGACCGCCGGATGGCGAGAGCCGGCCGGACCCGGTGCAAGTTCCTCCTCCCCCGGTTCCGGCGCACGAAAGTTGACCGGGGGGAGCCCGCTTCCTAGCCGCCCCGGGACCGCTTTGTCCTTTAGCAGTCCGGGCTGGGGCTTCCCTCCCCCCTCTACGCGCCGCTATAATCGCCCCACACCACTCCCCACCCGAAAGGCTCGGTCATGACCAGTAAGCCGCGGATGAAATTCGGAGTCTCCATAGGCCAGGAGCGGGTCACCTGGCCCGAGATGGAAGAGGCCGCAATCCTCATCGAGGAATTGGGCTTCGACTCCCTCTGGTGCCACGACCACCTCATCCCCTCCGACCCCGCCCGCCACGAAGGGCCTTGCCTCGAGGCCTGGGCGATCCTGGGGGCCTTTGCCCGCATGACCAAGAACGTCGCCATCGGGCCCATGGTCGTCGGCAACACCTACCGCAACCCCGTCCTCCTCGCCAAGTCCGCCACCACCGTGGACATCATCAGCGGCGGACGTCTTGTCTTTGGGATAGGGGCAGGGTGGTTCGAGATGGAACACACCGCCTACGACTTCCCCTTCTACACCGTCGGCGAGAGGATCAGCCGCCTTGATGAGTCCGTCGAGCTCATCAAGAAGCTCTGGATGTCCGACGGGCCTGTAGACCACTCGGGCAAGTATTATTCGCTCACCAACGCCCCCTTCGACCCCCGACCCATACAGCAACCCCACCCTCCCATCCTCATCGCCGGCGGCGGAGAGAAGCGCACCCTTCGCGTGGTGGCAAAGCGGGGAGACATGATGAACTTCTATGGCACCCCCGAGATAGCCGCCCACAAGTACCGGGTCCTGGAGGAGCATTGCCGCAAGGTCGGGCGGGACCCCTCGGAAATCGAGAGGTCAGTCAACGGGGCCTTCATCCCGCCGGAGAAGATGGACGACTGGAACCGGTGGATGGACCATCTTTCCAGGACCATGCCCGAGCAGATGGAGGCCCGAAAGGTCGGTGGGGTTGTCGGGGACATGGACGCCATTAGGGACTGGCTCCGCGGCCACGTAGAGGTCGGGACCCAGCACATCGTCTTCACCATGCGCTCCCCCTACCCCCTGGAGTCCCTTAGGACCTTCGCCCGAAAAGTCATGCCCGAGTTCAGATAGGAGGAGCGTCATGGCAGAGCAGAGAGACATCCCCTTTCCCGTGGAGGAGTACAGGGCACGGCTGACCGGCGTCCAGGAGCGGATGCGCTCCCGGGACATAGACGTCCTCCTGGCCTACACCCCGGAGAACATCAACTACCTCACCGGCTACAACACCACCGGCTATTACGTCTACCAATGCCTCCTGGTCCCCGCCGACCGGGACCCTATAATGGTCACCCGGGAGTTGGAGAGGGACAACGTCACCATGGGCACGTGGCTCGACGATTGCCGGATCTTCTCCGACACCGAAGACCCCGTCGAGACCACGTGCAACGCCATCGCCGAGTTCGGGTTTGCCGACAAGCGCGTCGGCTTCGAGTCGACCTCCTGGTTCCTCCAGCTCCGAGACTACCAGCAGACCGTCTCCCTGCTCCCCAACGCCGAGGTCAAGGACGGCGGCAACATCGTCGAGGAGAGCCGCGTCGTCAAGTCCCCCCTGGAAATCGAGGCCATCAGGGAGGCCGCCCGCATAGTGGCCAAGGGCATGCAGGCCGGAATAGACGCGGCCCGACCCGGGGTTACGGACAACTACGTCGCCGGTGAACTCACCCG
>JAAXHX010000462.1 GCA_012270635.1 Dehalococcoidia bacterium
GAGGTCTCCCAGATAGGGCGCACCATAGCCCGGGCCTTGAACCTCAACGAAGACCTGGTCGAGGCCATGTGCCTGGGCCACGACCTCGGACACGCCCCCTTCGGACACATCGGCGAGGATGTACTGGCCTCCCTTTACCCCGGCGGCTTTCGACACAGCCACCAGAGTCTCCGGGTCGTCGACCGGCTGGAGGGCAACGGCAAGGGCCTGAATCTCACCTGGGAGGTGCGCCAGGGCATCGTCTCCCACTCGAAATCGAGTCTCGGGATAATGGGCGAAGGCTGGAAGCAGCCCCCGACCCTCGAGGCCCAGGTCTGCAAAATCTCCGATGCCCTCGCCTACCTCAACCACGACACCGACGACGCCCTACGCGCCGGCCTCATCGCCGAGTCCGACCTTCCACAGGACGCCGTGGCCGTTCTCGGGGCCAACTCCTCCCAGCGAGTCAACACCCTCGTATCCGACGTCGTCCAGCACTCCTGGGCGGCCTCGGGTCGGGCCCCCCTCCCCGACGGCGAGACCCCTTCCATAAAGATCGGCGACCGGGTCAAGGAGGCCGCCAACCTGCTCAGGGACTTCCTCTTCGAAAGGGTCTACCTGGTCAGCGGCGCCAGCCCCGAGGCCGTCGAGGCCCGAGCCGCCCTAGAGGCCATGTATAATCATTATGTCGAGAACCACGAAGAGATACCCCGCGAATACCGCCTCCGGGAGAACTCCCCCGAGAGGTGGGCCCTAGACTATATCGCGGGCATGACAGATCGTTACGGGCTGAGGAAGGCCCGGGAGCTGGGCCTGGTCCCGGCCCCCGTTGCATAGCCCCTGAGGAGACCGCTCCCTTGAGCAGCGCATCCATAGAAGAGGTCCGCAGCAGGCTGGATATCGTAGACCTGATATCCCAGTCGGTGCCGCTCAAGAAGGCGGGGCGCAACTTCAAAGCCCCCTGCCCCTTCCACAATGAAAGGACGCCCTCCTTCATCGTCAACCCGGAGCGCCAGTCCTGGCACTGTTTCGGGGCTTGCGGCACGGGCGGCGACGCCTTCTCCTTCCTGATGAAGCGGGAAAACATCGATTTCGGCGAGGCCCTGAGGACTCTCGCCGAAAAGGTCGGCGTCACCCTCGAGACCCGGGACAAGAAGGCCGAGAGCAAGACCGCCCGGCTATTGGAAGCCAACAAGGCTGCCGCCGCGTTCTTCCACCACCAGTTATTGACTGCGTCCGCCGCCACCGAGGCCCGCGGCTATATCCAAAAACGCGGCCTCTCCGACGAAATGGTCGAAGCCTTTCAGCTCGGCTACTGTCCCCCGGCCTCCGGTGCCCTCTTTACCCGCCTCTCCCAACAGGGCTTCACCCGCGACGAGTGCGCCGACGCCGGCCTGGGGACCCGCACCGAGTCCGGCGAGGTACGGGACATATTCCGCGGCCGTCTCATCTTCCCCATCCGCGACCCCCGGGGTCGGGTGATAGGGTTCGGGGGCAGGGCCATGGCCGACTCAGGCCCCAAGTACATCAACTCGCCCCAGACTGCCATATTTGACAAGAGCGGCACCCTATACGGCGCAGACAGGGCCAGGGACGCCGCCCGAAAGCTGAAGAGGGCCGTGGTAGTCGAAGGCTATATGGACGTCATAACCGCCCACCAGTTCGGCTTCGAAAACGTCGTCGCCTCCATGGGGACCTCCCTCACCGAGAAGCAGGTCGACGTCCTGAAACGGCTCTCCGGCCACGTCTCCCTGGCCCTGGACGCCGACGCCGCCGGCCAGGAGGCCGCCCTCCGCAGCCTCAAGTCCTCCTGGCAGTCCTTCTATCGGGGCGTCCATCCCCTCCGGGGCCGCGGGGGCCAGCGCTTCCTGGAAGGACCCCCCGACCAGACCGTCGACATCGTCATGCTCCCCGCCGGCGAGGACCCCGACAGCATCATCCGCAAGGATGGAGCTCGCTGGGTCTCTCTGCTCGATTCTCCCAAGCCCCTCATCGACTACCTGATGGAGATGGAAGTCGGCAGGGCCAACCTAGACTCCCCCGGCGCCCGCGCCTCCATCCTCGAAGAGTTCCGAGACCTTCTCGTCACCACCGACTTCCTCGACCAGGAAGTCTACGTCCGCAAGCTCGCGGGGCTCATGGATGTCAGCGAGGAGACCGTCAAGGCCGCCATCAACGCCCCCGCACCCCCCCGGATGCGCCAACCCCGACCCCCTTCACCCCGGTCCCAAGCCCAGCCCCGGCCTTCTCCTGCCCGCCGCGGCGACGTGCTGGAAGAATACATTCTTGCCCTCTTGCTTCAGGACCCCGGCCTATTCTCCCACGTGGAGGACGCCGACCCGGAGTGGTTCGTAGACCATACGAACCGGGAGATATTCAAGCGCCTCGCCCGAGGCGAGCGGGCCGAGGCAATCGTTCAGTCGGGGGCCGAGGAGTTGGCCGAGCCACTGGCCCGCCTTCTCGACGCTTCCTTCCCCGCCGACTCGGAAGACCACCGGGTGAGGGGCTTACGGGAAGGCATCACCCGCCTGGAGTCCCGCCGCCTGAAACACCTCAAGCTCGCCGAGAAGTCCGCTCTCGACGACCAGGAATCCCTGGGAGACACCGCCGACGCCGTCCGAGAAAGGGCCCTGGTCATCAACGAAGAGCTCAAGAAGGTCTACAGCCGGGGGTCGGCGTCCTAAGGGCGCATACGGCATCCATGCCCTGAGCTTGGCGCTGTAACGGTGTATAATGTACTCATGCACGTAGGTATCGCATGAACCGGAACCGCAACCGACAAACCATAGCTGAAGAAGAGGAACACGACTCCGAACAGGAGCCCCGGGTCAAACCCGCCATTGAATCTCACCTCAACGGCGGGGAGGCCGACTACCGCAAGGTCATCGGCGCAGCCATCGCCACCACCAGCGTCCTGGACCTCCTCTCCCCCGACAGGCCCCACCACACCGACGGCCCCACCAAGGTCGAAAAAGTCCTCGCCGCCGCGCAGGACACCATCGACCAGGAGATGGTCGACGACCCCGTGCGCATGTACCTGCGGGAGATCGGGCGCGTCCGGCTCCTCAGCGCCCGGGACGAGCGCATCCTGGCCCGAAGGATGGAGGGTGGCAAGCTCATCTCCACCATTGAGGAGAGACTGACCGAGGAGCAGGGCGCCGAGCCCCTGCCCGCCGAGCTCGTCGCCTCCATGCTGGAGCACCTCGGCGCCTGCGGCCCGACTCTCGACAAGATGGCCTACGAGCTAGGCCTCACGCCCCCCGTCACCCTGGCCCACCTCACCTCCCATCCCATCCTTAGAAACGCCATCAAGGCCGAGATAGACCCTGCCATGTCCACCGCCATAGGCGAGGCGGAAGAGAGGTCCCCATACGACGTCGTCCAGGACTTGATCGCCGTATCCGTCGAGGCCCGCATCCTCCCCGAGTCGGCCCTCGACTCGATGGGCGTGGACATCCCC
>JAAXHX010000463.1 GCA_012270635.1 Dehalococcoidia bacterium
GGGAGCGGCGCCCAGGAGGAGCATTGCCAGGGCAATCGCCAGGAAAATCGCCGCTCTTTTCAGGTATCTGTCCATTTTCGCAACGACTATCGGTCAAGGGGCGGGCTGGACATTCTCCATCTGCATACCGCACTTGGGGCAAAGGGTGGCATGTGCCGAGACTTGAGCGCTGCATTCGGGGCATAGAGTGGGGGGGGCTTCCAGGCCGGGGGCCGCCCCGGTCTGCGGAGGAGTGATCCCTGCCTTCTGCCGGGATATCAGCCGTTCGACAGCCAAGTCCAACTCCACGACCCGATCCTCCCAAAGGCGCTGGACCCAGAGGTTCTCCGCAGCACGGCGGCGGAGGGTCTGGGATACGGCATTGGACTCGGGTTCCGGGACGGCGCCAGCTTTGGCGTTCTCTTCAAGGGTGAGAAGCTCCTTGTAGAGCCGCTGGCGCTGGGCGTTAAGACCGGCAATCACCTCTAGGGGGTCCACCGTCTGGCGTCCGTGGCGATACTTGAGGAAGGGGATGGCCGCCACCATAAGGCACACGAGGGCCAGCAGGACTCCGATGGCTATAACCACGGCGTCGGCCTCCTCACTCCGCTAAAGGTGCGTAGACGGGCTTGGCGGAGGGAGTCGGAACGGGTGTCGGGGCCCGAATCACTCGCCTTCCCGGCCAGAGCGCAATCAGGGTCCCCAGCACCATGATCGGGCCGGCCACCCACATCCACATTACGAGAGGGTTCACGAGTATGCGGAATCCCACAGTGCCGTCGGGGAAGAAGTCGTTGGGGATGATATACACGTCCTCCAGGGGGGTGGAGCGTATTGCCGCGCGTGCTGGGCGCAGGCTGAACGCGGGATAAAAAGACTGTTCGGGCCTGAAAATCCCGAGGGAAGCCCCATCTTCGTCGAAAATCTCCACGATTGCTATGCGCTGGGTATGGTCGGGGAAATCTCGCCGCTCGGTTTCAAGATACGTGATGGTATAGCCGGCGGTCTCGGCGGTCTCCCCGGCGGCCAGGCGCACGTCTTTCTGTGTGTCGAAGAAATATGACCCGACAATGGCCAGGGCCATCATGACTACAGCCAGGTGGACGACGTAACCGCCATACCGAGGCCGGTTCGCCGAGATGAGGCGAAAGAACGCGACGGGGTGGGGTTCCCCACTCCGGTGGCGGGCCCTCGTCCCACGGTACCACTCCCTGAATATGCCCGTAGCCACTGCAACGGAAAGGCCTACGGCGAGGAGAGGGAAGGTCTTGGTGATTCCGAACCCGATGAGGATGAGGGCGACGGCCAGGGCCAAGGCGAAAGGTACGAGGAGGGCGCGGAAGAGCTGGACGAATGACCCCCTGCGCCAGGGTATGAGGGGACCGATGCCCATGAGAAACACGGCCGCCAGGAGCAGGGGTCCGTTCACCTGGTTGTAGAAAGGCTCTCCGACGGTGATCGAGACGCCGGTCACGGTATCCGATATCACCGGGAAGACCTGGCCCCAGATGATTACGAAGGCGATGGCCAGGAATAGCAGGTTGTTGACCAGGAAGGCGGCCTCCCGGGACAGCTTTGATTCCAGATGTTGAGCGTTGCGCAGGAGAGACATCCGGCGGAAGAGCACGCCAAAGGAGAAGAGGGCCGTGACCACCATGAAGGCGAGAAACACCCACCCGAGGACCGACTCGGCGAAGGAGTGGACAGAGGGGGTCGGGCCGCCCCTGTTTATGAACATGCCGAGGAGGGCGGAGCTGAAGGCCACGTTTATCAGGGCCATGTTCCACACCCTGAACATGCCCCGCCTCTTCTGCACCATTATCGAGTGAACGAAGGCGGTGAGGACCAACCAGGGCATGAACCCGGCGTTCTCCACGGGGTCCCATGCCCAGAAGCCGCCCCACCCAAGTATGGTGTAGGCCCACCAACCCCCGAGAAGCAGGCCCGCGCCAAGGATGCTCCAGGAGACGAGGGCCCAGGTCCTGCCGGTGTCGACCCACTCGTCACCCGTTCTTCCTGCCAACAGGGAGCCTATGGCGAAGGCGAAGGGCACCGTTACCGTGACCAGGCCCGTCATGAGCATGGGCGGGTGAACGAACATGCCCGGGTGGGTCAGCAGGGGGTTCATGCCGCGGCCGTCGAGGACGGAGACGGCGGTGGCCTCGAAGGGATTGGCCAGGAAGGCGAGGACGGCCAGGAAGAAGGCCAAGACGCCTGTTACAACACTGCACGTGTAGGCGAGGCTGGCCTGGTGGAGCCGGGGGGCGAGGGCCAGGGCCACGGCCGCGGCGATGGATAGGGCCGCGGCTAGGAACAGTATTGACCCCTCGTTGCCTGCGTAGAAGGCAACCCAGGCATAGGCCCGGGACATGGCCGCGTTGCTGTGCTCTGCGACGTACTTGACGTCGAAGTCCCGGGACACGAAGGCGCCCACCAGGGCCAATACGGAGACGACTATGGGCAGGGGCGCCAAGTAGGCGCTGTATCGGGCGCTGGTGACCAGCTCCGGCAGGTTGCGTCGGACGCCGAACACCGAGCCCACACAGGCGTAGAGGGCGAGGATGAGGGCGAAGAAGAGGGAGAGGGTCCCAAGCTCGGCCAAGGCGACCCCCTATCCGCCCTGCCCGGGGGCTGCGTCGGCGCCCGCGCCGTGCCGGAAAGCCTCGAACTCCTCGTCCACTTCCCTGAGGTAGCGTTCGGCGTCGGCTTCCCATTCCGCGCCGGAGGCGGTGACATGTCGGTGTGGGGAGCGGGCCAAGTGCTTGAAGCCCACCCAAACCAAGGCGAGGCCGAGTAGGAAAGCCAAGGGTGGAATCACCCAGACCAGGATGTTGAAGCCTTCGGCGGGGGGCTCGGCGAGGACACCTCTGTCATAACGCTCGACGAAGAAATCGAAGATATCCTCCTCCGACTCCCCGGCGCGGAGCTTCTCCCGGACCAGCTCGCGCATCTGGATGGCAACGTCCGCCTGGGACTGGTCGATGGTCTCTGCGGGACAGACAGGACACATGAGACGCTGATCGATGGTCTGGGCGCGCTCTTCCAGCGTTGGGGTCTCGGCGGCGCAGGAGGTTATGAATAGAGCGATGAGAAGGGCCAGGACT
>JAAXHX010000464.1 GCA_012270635.1 Dehalococcoidia bacterium
GTGAAGGGGCCGCAGGGGTCGGGGATACTGTGCGGTCGGGCCGACCTCATAGAGGCGGCGTTTGCCAATGCCAGTCCCCACCAGTTCATCGGCAGGTCCATGAAGGTGGCGAAGGAGGAGGTTATCGGTCTGCTGACAGCGCTGCAGATATTCGTGGAGGAAGATGAAGAGGAGGAGAACGCCCGCTACCAGGCGATGATGCAGAGGGTGGTGGATGCGCTGATAGAGGTCCCGGGGCTGAAGGTGCAGGTGGAGCACGACGGGTACGACTACACCGTGCCGTCGGCGCGGATGAACTTCACCCGGGACTGGACGGGCCCGACCCCCAGCGAGGTCTTCGAAGAGATGGCATCGGGGGAGGAGCCTGTATATTTGAGCGACCTCGGCAACCCCGACGACCTGACGGTGATCCCCACGAACCTGGACGACGAGGACGTGGAGAAGGTCATCGTGCGGGTGAGGGAGGCGCTGCTCGGAGGGCGGGGGTGAGCGGGGGCCTATGCTATAATCCGGTCATAGGCGGAGACCAGTTCCCACAGGCGCGATTCTTATCCCCTGTTTTTCGGATAGTCATTCAACCTGTTTCGAGGGAGTACCGGGGTGAGGGATGAACTCAAAATCTTCACCGGCAATGCCCATCCTCAACTAGCCGAGGACATCTGCAGCTACCTGGGCATCAACCTCGGACAGATAGAAGTATTCGAGTTCAAGAACGAAAACATCTTCGTCCGCATCCAGGAAAACATCCGCGAAAGGGACGTGTTCCTGGTGCAGCCCGTGGTGTCGCCGGTCAACAACAACCTGATGGAACTGTTGATCATGATAGATGCGGCGAAGCGGGCGTCGGCGGGGCGCATTACGGCCGTAGTCCCCTACTATGGGTATGGGCGCACGGACAAGAAGGACCAGCCCCGGGTGCCGATAACGGCCAGGCTGGTGGCCGACCTGATAACGGCTGCGGGCGCGGGTCGGCTGCTTACGGTGGACCTGCACGCGGGCCAGATCCAGGGCTTCTTTAACATCCCCGTGGACGAACTGACGGCTCTTCCGATACTCACCGGCTACTTCGAAGAGAAGGCGCTGGACGACGTGGTGGTGGTGGCGACGGACGTTGGGATCGCAAAGAAGGCGCGGGACATGGCGGAGAAACTGGATGCGCCTTTGGCGATCATCGAGAAGCGGAGGGTCGGGAACGGGGAAACGGCGCAGAGCATGAACGTCATCGGGGACGTGCGGGGGAAGACGGCGATAACTTTCGACGACGAGATAGACACCGGAGGCTCCCTGGTGTCGGCGATAGACGCCCTGAAGGAGATGGGCGCCGAGGACATATATTCGAGCTGCACCCACCCGATATTCTCCGGGGACGCCACGAACGTCCTGGCAGACACCATCGTCCAGGAATTCGTGGTGACGGACACGGTGCCGATGCCGGAACAGAAAATGAACAGCAAGATAACGTCTCTCTCCATGGCGCCCCTTCTGGGGGAGGCGATACGGAGGATCCACGGGGGGGAGTCGGTGGGGGCGCTGTTCGGATGAAGGCCGCCCGATGCTTAAATGGCTTTCAAAACTAGCGGGAAACAGCAACGAGGCGGAACTTCAAAGGTTCCAGCCGGTGGTGGAGGCCATAAACGGGCTTGAGCCCGAGTTCGAGCGTCTGGCAGACCCGGAACTGAAGGCCAAGACGGAGGAGTTCAGGGCCCGCCTCGAAGAGGGGGAGTCCCTGGACTTTTTGCTTCCCGAGGCCTTCGCACTGGTGAGGGAAGCGGCCAAGCGGACCCTGGGTCAGCGCCATTTCGACGTGCAGCTGATGGGGGGCATGACGCTGCACGCCGGTAAGATCGCCGAGATGAAGACGGGGGAGGGGAAGACGCTGGTATCGACGCTGGCGGCGTACCTGAACGGGCTAGTGGGCAAGGGCGTCCACATGGTTACGGTCAACGACTACCTGGCGCGCCGGGACTGCCAGTGGATGGGGCCGATCTACCACATGCTGGGGTTGAGGGTGTCCTGCCTGCAGCACGAGACGGCATTCCAGTTCGCGCCCGGGGCCGAGGACGGGCCTTTCGAGGACCTGGCGCCATTGGCCCGAAGGGACGCCTACGCCACTGACATCACCTACGGCACCAACAACGAGTTCGG
>JAAXHX010000465.1 GCA_012270635.1 Dehalococcoidia bacterium
CCAGGGACACGGCGGACGGGAGGCCGTCGGTAGAGTCGAGCAGGGGGAGGAGATGGGCGAGGGACGCAACGATTCTATCGGGGGTTACGACGGCCACGTGGACCGGCGGCAGGACGGATGCGAGCCGGCTTTGCGGCCCCGAGGCCCGCAGGACTATGGACCCAATGTCGGCCACGGCGTAATCGATCTCAGTCAACCCCATGTCCGCCCCGATAAGCGCGGCCCTGAGGTCGGATCGGGCGTCTTCGTTTTCATTGAGATTTATCGAAACCACCTCGGCCCCGGCTTCGTTCAGGGCAGGGTCAATGGCGGCGAGGGCAGGCGTGTCCCACCTCACTATCTTCCGTATCCCCTTCTCCTCGATGAGCGCTCCCAGAAGCGCGGACAACCCCTCCCGCCCCGACACCCGGGTCACGATGCCGTGCACCTTTTTGACCTCTTCCTCAAAGCGCAACGTCAACCGTTTGAGATCGGCGTTGCTCGTTTGAGGGATGGTGGCGTCCTGGGAGAGAGGGGTGGGCCCTCCATTGGAGGCGGGTGCCGTAAATCCGGGCCTGCCGAGGCTACGCCGCACGTTTGCCAGGAAGCCTTCCCGGCTAGTCGGCGACATGTTTGGACAACCTTTCATCCCAAATCTGCCGGAAGGTGCGGGGCGCGAGGGCCGGGAACTCCCTGTGCTCCGCCCACCCCCGAAGGATCGGTGGAAGCCATCTGATTTGCCCGTTCCTTGCCATGGGCTTCTGGGCAAGACGGGCGACACGGCTCGCAAACGAATAGACCCTATGGCTTCTCATGCTCGCTGCCCAGGCTCGCATCGCCCATTTTTCCATGAAAGGATATCTGATAGAGGAGGAGGCAGGAGTCTCCGTTGGAGGCTCGGTCGCCTTGTGGCGAAGGTTCAGTAGCATGTGGGGAATGTTGATCTTGATTGGACAGACGTCCCGGCAGGCCCCGCAGAGGGTCGAGGCGGCGGGCAAGTCCTTCGCTTCTCCGATCCCCACGAGCTCAGGGGTGATAATCGAGCCGATGGGCCC
>JAAXHX010000466.1 GCA_012270635.1 Dehalococcoidia bacterium
CCAGTTGCCAATGTTGCCGTCGTCATAACGACCTCCTTGTATCTTGGTCTTTGGGTTTGAAAGAATCGCTTTACTTAGGTGGATCGGGGCGCGGTAGACCGCAACCTCCCAGGTCGTGGAAGGCCGTCACGAAGCGAGGGTCACCGCGCCCATCCCGAAACAGAGCCCGAACAGTTGCCTGGGCCAACCGAGCCCGCATCTTGCAAGGACGGGCCAGTAATTCGCAGGAGGTGCTCATGGAGCAGGAAGCAATTTACGTAGGCATCGATGTAGCCAAGGCCCAGGTGGACGTAGCCGTCCGTCCCACTGACGACAGATGGGAGAGTCCCAATAACGACGCGGGAATCCGTCAACTGCTGTCCCGGCTGAAGGCTCTTGAACCGGTCATGGTGCTGCTGGAAGCTTCGGGTGGTCTCGAACTGCCGCTGGTGGCCGCGCTCGCAGCCGAGGCCGTTCCGGTGGTCGTCGTCAACCCCCGCCAAGTACGGGACTTCGCCAGGGCCACTGGGAAGCTGGCCAAGACCGACGCCTTGGATGCGGCGGTCCTGGCACACTTTGCCGAAGCGGTCCAACCACCCGTGCGCCCTCTGCGGGACGCCGAGACGCAGGCCCTCAACTCCCTGGTCGCCCGAAGGCACCAGGTGATGGCCATGCTGGTCTCGGAGAAGAACCGCTTGAACTCCGCCACCACCGTCGCCGTCCGTCCCAGCATCGAGGAACACATATCGTGGCTTGAGCGAGCGTTGGACGACCTGGACGAGGGTCTGCGGCAGACTCTCCGTCGGAGTCCTGTATGGCGCGAGAGGGACGACCTCCTGCGTACCGTCCCCGGTGTGGGAGAACAGCTCTCCCTCACCCTTCTCGCCTATCTGCCAGAATTGGGCACCCTGGACCGCCGGCAGATCGCCGCCCTCGTGGGGGTGGCTCCTTTCAACCGTGACAGCGGCATGTTGCGGGGCAAACGTGCTGTGTGGGGAGGGCGTGCCCGGGTCCGTGCTGCCCTCTACATGGGAGCGTTGGT
>JAAXHX010000467.1:0-5188 GCA_012270635.1 Dehalococcoidia bacterium
CGATGGCAGAGACTGAGGAGGTGTGGTCCTGGGACCATTCGGGAAGGGTCTCGACGTCGTGGCCCCTGCTTTGTAGGTCGGCGCGTGTCTCGGCGGAGATGCGGCCCTCGACCCGGAGGCGGCCCGGAAGGTAGGTGTGCGGCCAGAAGGAGTTGGGGAAATTCCAAGAGGTGACCCGGGGAGCTTCTATGGCCTGCTGGGGCCTCATGCCAAATACGGCGATGTTGAGGAAGGTCTGGATCATGCCCTGGGGCTGGGCGTCGCCGCCGGGGCAGCCGAAGGGCATGAAGAGCTTGCCGTTCCTGAAGGCAAGGGCGGGGTTGGGGGTGAGGCGGGGCCGCTTCCAGGGAGCGAGGCTCGACGGGTGGTCGGGCTCCAGCCAGCTCTGGTAACCGCGCCCCGACATCACGAAGCCGAGACCGGGAACGACGGGACTTTCGAACACAGGGTCGGATGGCGTAGCGGAGAAGGCGTTGCCCCACTTGTCCACGACGCAGGTATAGCTGGTGTCGGAGGGTGAGGGGCCTGCAACGGGGACCTGCCTGGCGCCGCTCGGCCCGACAGCGGCCCTGTCCCCGGCGGGGGGGCGTTGGAAGGGCCAGGGATTGCCGGCCTCGGGCATCCGGCCCGGGGCGCGGGCCATGTCGATATCGGAGCGTCGGGAGCGGGTGTAGTCCTTGGACAGGATTCCCTGGATGGGCACGTCTATGAAATCGGGGTCTCCGTAGTAGTGGTGGCGGTCGGCGAAGGCGAGGTCCATGGCCTCGGTGTAGAGGTGCAGGTAGTCCGGGGAGTTGTGGCCGAGGGACTCCAGGTCGTCGTCTTCAAGCATCTGGAGGACCTGGCCGACCACCGGGCCCTGGCACCACGGGCCACAGGTGTAGATGGTGTAGTCCCGAAAGCTCGCCTTCACCGTGGGTTCAACCTTCACCGTGAAATCGTGCAGGTCCCGGTATGTAATGAGGCCGCCGTGCTCTTCGCTGAACCGGGCCATCTCGTGGGCGATATCGCCTTTGTAGAAGTAGTCTCGGGCGGTGCGTATCGCACCCGGCCTGCCGCGGTGAGCGTGGGCCTCCTCAACCTCGGCGAGACGCTGAAAGGTGCGCGCGAGGTCCGACTGGACGAACAGGCTGCCGACCGGGGGCACTCGGCCTCCGGGCATGAATATCTCCCGGGTGGAGGGCCATCGGGAGAGGGTCCCGTTGGCAGAGTTGGCGTTTTCGGCAAGACCATCGTAGGTGACGGGAGACATGGGGAACCCGTCCCGGGCCAATTCCAGGGCCGGGGTCACGACTTCTTGGAAGGTCATGGTCCCGTAGCGTTCGAGGGCGGTGAGCCAGGCGTCGGGGGCGGCGGGCAGCACGCTTTGGAGGATTCCCTTGGGGATTTCCCCGCCGGCGCGCTCCATGTAATAGTCGATGTTGGCGGCCCGAGGCCAGCGTCCCAGGCCGCTGATGGTGATGACGGAATCCGAGTCAGCCAGGTAGATGATTATGGGGGCCACCCCGCCGAAGTTGGTGGACTCCGGGAGAAGGACGTTGATGGCGATGCCCGCGGCCACGCCCGCGTCGACGGCGTTGCCGCCCTGCTCCAGGACTCGGAATCCGGCCTGGGAGGCTAGATAGTGGCCCGCGACGACCATGTGCGTCGTGCCCATTATGGTGGGTCGGTAGCTCTCGATGCCTGGATAAGTCATGGCGAATCTCCTTGTTGGCGGGGCTCGAGACTAAGGGGCCGCGCCTTCCGATGCGGCAATTATGGCTTCTTCCATTACGGTCAGGGCCCTGTCTATCTCCGGCCTGCCGATCACCAGCGGAGGGGCAAGACGGATGATCGGGGTTCCGGGGGTGGTGAAGAGTATAAGGCCGTTGCGGAGGCAGTAGCTCGTAATCCGGGTCATCAGGTCGGGGGCGGGGTTGGCCGAGGCCTTGTCGGTGACTATTTCAAGTCCCAGCAGCAACCCCAGGCCCCGGACGTCTCCGACGATCTCGTACTGGTCCCGTAGGGACTCAAGGCCGGCGCGGAAGTAGGCGCCCATAACCTCCGCCTTTTCGACCAGGTCCTCGGACTCGATGATGTCCAGGTTGGCCAGCCCAACGCCGCAGAGGAACGGGTCGCCGCTGTGGGAGGTGCTCTGGGCGTAGCCTCCCTCCTCCAGCTTGTGGGCCACGGACTCGGAGACGAGGGTCGCGCTGAGGGGCACGGCCCCACCGAGGCTCTTGGACAGGGTGACCACGTCGGGCACGACGTCGTGGTGCTCGGCGGCGAACCACTTCCCGGTACGGCCCAACCCGGTCAGGGCCTCGTCCATGATGAGGAGGACGCCTCTCTCGGTGCAGAAGCGTCGGAGGGCCCGGACGTACTCGGGAGGCGGCACGACGATAGGCCCGCCGAGGACGGGCTCGATTATCACGGCGGCCGGCTCTCCGGTGGTGTTTAGGTCCAGCATCTCCACGGAATAGCCGAAGCAGGCTAAGGAACAGCCGTCCCGACTAGAGCAGAAGCGGCACCGGTAGGGGTTGGGGGTGGGGAGAAAGGTGACGCCGGGGAGACCCGGGCCGTATTCGGGGTGACCTCTGCGGTAACCGCGCCCGGTGACGCTCCAGGCAGCGAGGGAGAGCCCGTGATAGCTTTCGGAGAGGGCGACCATCTCCTGGCGGCCCGTGGCGAACCTGGCGATTCGGATGGCGGTCTCCACGGAGTCGGAGCCGGTGCAGCCGTAGAAGGGCTTCTGGAGGTCGCCGGGAGTGAGCTCGGTGAGGCGCTTGGACAATGCGACCTCCTGGGGCGTGGTGAAGGAGGAGCCCGTCTGCATGAGAAGGGCCGCTTGACGGGACACCGCGTCCAGGAGTCGGGGGTGGGAATGGCCGACTGAAACGCAGAGCTGCCCGGACATCATGTCCAGGTATTCGTTGCCCTCCACGTCCCAGAGCGTGCAGCCGAGGCCCCGCTCGGGAACGATGGGGAACTTCTGCCAGGCGTTGAGGGACCAGCGCTGCCCCGCCTCGATCCATTGGCTGTTGGTAGTCAAGTCAAGTCCCGGTGCGCTTTCCACCATCTTTTGCTCCCCTCAGGTTATGTTCGGCGGCGGGTTCGAGAGTATTATATTGCGCTTGACGGATGAACGCTTGCAATGAAGAGAAGATGAGATGCCGATAGGCGAACTGGCAGTGCTGACGTCGGCGCTGCTGTTCTCGATGACCGGGGTCGTGCAGAAGACGCTGGTGGCAAGGTTCAAGCCGCTTACCCTGGGGGCGCTGGGGGCGGGAGGAGGGGCCTTGGCCGCCCTGATATTCGTGCTGACAACCTCGGACATCACTGAGCTCACGCGCATTCCCACCACGTACCTGGTACTGGGCATTTTAGGAGGGGTCATCAACATTGGCCTGGGAGAGCCGCTGTACTTGCTGTTCCTGAGGAACGTGGACGTCAGCAAGGCTTGGCCGATGATCGCCGGGATGCTCTCCAGCTACTCGCTGATATCGGGGATATTCGTGCTGAGGGAGACGCCAACGCCCTACGACATAACGGGGGTAGCCGTGGTGGCCACGGGGGTGTACCTGCTGAGCTTCGCCCAGCGCAGATATACGGACAAGAACCAGGCCTCGTGGCTGGGGTTCAAGGGGGTGCTTCTGCTGGCGCTGGTGGCGGCGTTCTGGGTGTCGGGGCTTACGGTGCAGGGTTTCGCCCTTCGACACATGGACCCGCAGCTGTTGAACATGTCGCGGCTTTCTGCGGTCTGCATCTTCCTGACGGTGATGTCATGGCTGGGGGTAAACGAAATTCTGCTGCCGAACGAGGAGTACGCTGCCTTGAGCTTCGGGGGGCGGGTGAAGATGGCGCTGTCGCAAGGGCTTGCGGCCCGGGCCTTACGCCGATGCCTGAGACTCGATGGGTCTGCGCCAGGGGATGTCGCGCACCGGGACTCGGTGCGCAGGAGGATGCGGTACAGGTCCGGGTGGTCGTACCGGATGTCGGGGGTGGCGGTGATAAACGGAACGTTGTCGCTGGGCACGGCGAGCATGCTGTTCCTGGTGGGGATATCCCGCGCCGGGTTGTCCATATCCGCGGTGCTGTCATCGACGCAGATATTCTGGACGTCGATGATAGCGGCGGTGGTGCTGAGGGAGAGGTTGAACCCGGTGGCGATAGCAGGCGTTCTGGCGATGTTCGGGGGGATAACCCTAATCCTGCTCAAGTGAAGGGAGAGAAACCGAGGCCCGAACCCTACTCGGTGGGGGCATCGTGGGCGAGGAGAAGAAAGGGCTCACCCCACTGGGAGGGTTCTTCCAGGGACCAGTCCAGGGGGGAGCCTTCGGGCCGAAGGCGTATGCCCTCGTCCCCACCGTAGACGAGCAGCGCCGATCCCTCGCCGGAGTCGTCCACAAGGGCGGCTAAGGCCGTAACAAGGCCGTCGGAGGACCAGCCGACCACCTCATACATGGCTTCCGCTCCGCCGGGGGCAAAGGTGGAGACTTTCGACACGGGGCGGGGGTCTTCCATGGTCTGGAAGCTGCGGGTCACGGCAAAGAGGCTGTTCTCCGATTCTTCCACTTCGATGACCAGGAGCATGGACGCCTCCGTGATTTGTGGTCAGGCCTCGATGCTGCGCATGCCCGAGCGCTGCATCTGGGCAGTGGCGAGGTGCTGTTCAAGGAGGACGCGGGCCTCGGGCTTGCGGAGGTCCAGGGACGATATGGCGATGGCGCGGTAGAAGACCCCCGCGGGCACCTGTACCGAAGTGGAGGCGCCGGGCCCGGGCAGTTCCGCTCCCAGGGCTTCCGCCATGAACTCGGCCTGCAACTCCCCCACCCCCGAGGCGTGGCACTTGGTCACGGCCCGGCCACGGTGCAACAAAGTAATGCCGGACTTTGAGCGCCTGAGTGTAAGGGGAATGGCGGCGCGGGGTCTTTCGAGGATCTCCTCGGCGTAGTCCTGGGCCCGAGAGCGGCTTATGCCCATGGAGGCCTTATACCGCGCACTCTCCCTCGCCGCGTTCGACCTTGAACATGCGGGTCTTGCCCCAGTCCATGTAGGTGCCGAGGTTGTCCTTGTTCAAGGGACCCGTCTCCTTGTAGGCGCCGGCAAGGGCCTCGAAGGGCTCTGTGCCGACCCGGTCCACGAAGCGGTTGAAGACCTCCTGGGGCTCACGCTCATTCTGATAGAAGTGGACGATGTCCTGCACGAG
>JAAXHX010000467.1:5309-11095 GCA_012270635.1 Dehalococcoidia bacterium
GCCATATCGCGGAGGGCCTGCCCGACCGCCTGTCCCAGGCCCATGGAGGACGTGATGCCGAGCTTGCAGCTATCGGTGCCGGGGCACGAGACCACGTCGCTGATCTCTCCGGCGCCCGCCTCCCCGAGGCCCGCATCCTTGAGTTGACGCCACAGCTCTTTGAGAACGCCCGTCGGTACCCAGCGGTAGACCAGGTTCTGCTCCACGGTGGTGCGCACCCGTCCACCGGCAAAGTCCCGGGCGATGCGGCCCAGGATGGGGAACTGCTCGGTGGAGATGTCCCCGAGGGGCAGCTTGACGGTGACGACGTTGTAGCCGTCTTGCTTCTGGGGGCGAACATTGCTGGAGAGCCACCGTTCGAAGGCCGGGTCCCGCTGCCCGTTGCTCTTGGCGGGGACGGGGGCGGGGGGTTCGTCGATGAGCTCGGGTGGAAGCTCCATGAGGGGCTCGGGGTCGTACGACTCCTGGGCCCAGGGCTGCTTCAACTCCTCTTCGACCTCGGCCCGAAAGGCGTCGATGCCCACTCGGTCGATGTAGAACTTGATGCGGGCTTTCATCCGGTTGCGGCGCAGCTCGTCGGTGCGGTTGAAGATGCGAACGACGGCCTCGCTGACCCGGAGGTAGTCCTCGACGGGGACGAAGTCGTAGAGGGTGTAGGCGAGCCGGGGCATGATGGAAGTGCCGCCTCCGGTGATCATTTCGAAGCCGCGTCGCTCCACGCCGTTTTCGTCAACCCGAGTCCTTGGCTTGAAGGCGAGATCGTGAATGGCGGTTACCACGCAATCGTCATTGCAGCTGGCGAAGGCCACCTTGAACTTTCGGGGGAGGGCCTGGGCCTCGGGGTGGCGGACGAACCAGCGGGCGAAGGCGGCGAGGTAGGGGCTGACGTAGAAGGGCTCGTCGGGGGTGACGCCGGAGAGAGGACAGCCGATGACGTTTCGGACGGTGTTGCCGCAGGCCTCCCGGGTGGAGAGGCCCGCTTCGCCCAGAATGCGCATCACGTCGGGGGTGTCTTCCAGCTTGACGAAGTGGAGCTGGACGTTCTCCCGGGTGGTGACGTGGCCCTTGTTGAGGGGAACGTACTTTTCGACGATTTCGCCCACGGCCTCGAGCTGATCGGCGGTGAGGCTGCCGGAGGGCATCTTGATGCGTATCATGTGGACGTCGGGCTGGCGCTGGCCGTATATGCCGCGGACGAGCCGGTAGGCGGTGAACTTGAGGGGGTCTTCCCACCCGCCCTTTTGGAAGCGGGTGACCTCGGTCTCGAAGTCGGAGACTTCCTGGGGCAGGTAGGGAATTATGCCCTTCGAATAGTCAAGCCCGGCCTTGTCCTCTATGGAAGGGCCTCTTTCGACGGTAGTCATGTCGCCTTGATGTCTCCTGTTTCTCTGTGCAAAAAAAGCGCCCCTTCGATCGGTCTTGATCGTCGGGGCGCAACGCTGTACGAAGCTGGGTTAGCGCCGGCCCTATAGCCGGCAGATACAGACGCAGTAATCAGGCTCAAATATGGCGTTCATAGCTGAGGAAGCTTAGCGTTGTTTGGAAGGGATGTCAAACGGAAGCCCGGCTTGGACTGCCGGACCATGCTGAGGAAGCTTAGCGTTGTTTGGAAGGGATGTCAAACGGAAGCCCGGCTTGGACTGCCGGACCATGCACGGGGCTAGGCGCAGCCCGGACCGCTACCCGCACCTAGAACACGACCTCTTTCAGTTCGTCCGACTCCGTAGTTATAAGGTCATACCAGTCTCCGTGACGACGCGGGTGTACTACGACAGCATGCGTTTAAGTCTCGCTATGGGTACCGCTTAAGACCTGGATGTCCGAGCGGATCACGGAGACCGTAATGCTCTGGAGAATGTTCGCCCTCGTTGCATCGGTGAGGCCTTTCACCGCAGCGGCCCGCAGGTCATCGAGAATGGAGTTGGAAGCCGTGCCCGCCAGAACAACATTCGCTCTTATCTGAGTTGACTCTAAGTCAAAATAGGTGTACGCGTCGAGCACTTCAGGCACATTTGTCATTGAGTGGTGGACTGCCGGGACCGCACTTTCGATTTCCAACTCTGTGAAGCCCAAGTCGGTGCGCACTTCGACTTCAATGCCGCTGTGATTGCTGGTGAAGGTGCCGATCATGTCGAGCGCTCCTTCTGGAGCGCCGCCTGCAAAGCCGACCCACGCGTGATCGGCATCCACGATTACCGCAACGGTGAAATCTGTGGGAAACGCTCTGCGGACCTTATCGACTGTCAAGGAAAAGGTGTTGTTCCAGGCGTATCGCTCAATAGCCGCCTGGAGAGACATTCCTTTTTGGTTGGCGATGGCCTGTAGGTCTTCCAACTCCGCTGCGCGGATAGGGCCATAGATTTCTGACGGCAGGGTCTCCGATGGGAGTTGGCTATCTGCTTGTGGTGGATAAGCGTAAGCGACGCCGCCAGTCATCGCCAGCAATACGCCAAACATGAACAGGGCCACGAGAAAAACCCTGACCTTGGCATTGTGCTTCATGGCTCCAACTCCTTGCTTACTTGAATATGCTTTGAACGAGGCCGCTGCTAGCCCTCGCTTCCAATGAAATCAAGGTAGCTTAGCTTGTACTAAAGATCAACATTAGCCTATACCAATGATACCACGGATGGGAGTCTCGTACAAGCAAGGCGCAGCCCGGACCGCTAACCGCACCTAGAACACGACCTCTTTCAGCTCGTCCGACTCCGTGGTTATAAGTTCGGACCCGGTCTCCGTGACGACGTGGGTGTCCTCCCACAGCAGGTGCAGCTCACCGTCACCAACCCCCGGCTCCGTGCTAATCACCGTACCCACTTCCAACACCGTATGGTCGTTGGGAGTCACGCTGGGCGGTTCCGTGAACTGTATCCCCTGTCCGTGACCCATCCGGCTGCCTCCGGTCAACCTTTCCGGGTTGTCCGTCTGCACTCCCAGGTCTCTCATCGCCTCCACGCCGGCCCTGTGAACATCGGCAGCCTCGACGCCCGGCATCAGGGCCTCCGTCATGCGGCGGTTGACTTCAAGAAGTTGGTCGTAGAGCCGCTTCTGCCTGTCGGTGGGCGGGCCCAGGGAGACCATACGGGGGTAATCGACGGTGTACATGCCGACTCGGGCGCCGGAGTCGATGCCGAGGATGACGCCGCGTCTCAGGGGTCTATCGTAGTGGAAGGCGTGTTTCGCACCGGGGAGCTCGGACTGGATATCGAACTGGAAGTGGACGAAGGACGTGCCGTCGGCGCCTTCTTCCAGCATCAACTGGCGGAATTGGCGGGCCAGCTGCCGCTCGGTAACCCCCGGCCTGAGGTAGTCCTCGTTCAATCTCTGTCGGGCCCTGGCGGTAATGCGGGCGGCCGCTCGCATATACGACACCTCTTCTTCCGACTTGACCATTCGGGTCTTAATGATTACGTCGGCGGCGTCTACGAACCGGGCCTCGGGCATGGACCTCTCGATGCTCAGGAAGTCGCCAACGGGTACGCCCATCCTCTGCTCCTGCCCCAGCTCCACGCCGATGCGCCCCGCACTCAAACCCCTGTCCTGCAACGCTTCGGTCACAAGATGAAAGGGAAACCGGAGCACGTCGAAGTAGTCACGGATGTCGGTGATATAGGTCCCCTGCTCGATGTTGTCCCGCCCCTGGGAGACGATTATCGGGTCGCCGACGGCCGGCAGGACCAGGGCCGAGGGGCGGGCGAGGGACTCGTTGGGGCCGATGCTCGGGGCCGCGCCGACGAAATAGTGGAAGTTGTGCTCTCCCGTGATCAGCAACGCGTCCAGGTCGCTTTGCGCCATGAGACTCCGCGCCCGGACGATGCGACGGTCCATTTCCTCCCGGGAGAACATGGCATAGGTCGGGTTAGCGTTTGACAAATCAACACCTCCACTCGTTCTGTGTCGGGGGCCGGAAGGGAAGGTTAAAGGCACATTAACCCTGGGTGCAAGCGGCCTCACCTCTCATCAGCCCTGCAGAAGGGAGAGGGGAACGGGCCACAGGGTGCGCGCTAAACGCGGAACATCCCGTTCAGGAGGGATGTGATAGGATGCAGGGAAGCGTCGGGCGGAGGTTTACGAAGCGTTCTTGGGCCAGCCGGGCCGGTGCCAATGGGGAGTCGGATGAAAATAGAAAGGGTCGAAATCCGGGCCGTGGCTCCCCAGGTGCAGCGCTTTACCTGGTCCCACGACCTTCCCGACCAGTTCTCCACCAATACCATAGTCCGCATCTTCACCGACGCGGGGGTCGAGGGGGTGGGGGGCACTTGGAACGCCACCTCTTTCGACTTCGACAGATACACGGCGGAGACCCTGCGACATCTCGCCCCCATCCTCGTGGGTCGAGACCCGCTTGACAGAGAATCGTTGCGTCGGGACCTTTGGCCCCGGGTCTTTCCCATCCCCGCGCAGGCCCTGGCCGCGATTGATATAGCGCTGTGGGACCTGGCGGGTAAGGCGTCGGGGCAGCCCCTCTACAAGTTGATGGACCCGGTCCGCAACCGTATCCGGTCCTACGCCAGTACGCCGATGCTGGACGACATACCCGCCTACCTGGACTTCGTGGAAACGCTGCTGGAGCAGGGCTTCACCGCCGTCAAGTTCCACACATGGTGCGTGCCGGAGCAGGACGCTTCCCTGGCCCGGGCCGTAAGGCGCAAATATCCCGGAGACGACGTGGAGTTCATGTTGGATGCGGAGAACAACTACGATCGGGAGTCGGCGCTTTGGGTTGCCAAAGAGCTGGAGACCCTGGGATTCACCTGGTTCGAGGCGCCCCTACCCGACTACGATCTGGAGGGCTACCGGATCCTGGCGCAGGAAGTTGAAATGCCGGTGCTTCCCTCGGGGAACTGGATCATGGACCTGTCGACTTTCGAGGGCGCGGTCAAGGACGGGTGCTGGCGGGCGGCACGCACGGACGCACTGATTCTCGGGGGAGTGACCCCTCTGCGGAAGGCAGTCGACATCACCCGGGCGGAGGGTGTGAACTGCGAGATCATGTCCTGGGGTTTCAGCCTGAACTCGACGGCCAACCTGCACGTGATGCTGACCACCGACAACTGTTCCTATTTCGAGCAGACGATGCCCTACGAGCCTTACGAATACGGGATGGTGGACGTAGTGCGCACCCAGCCCGACGGGTACGTCTACGCTCCGGAAAAGCCGGGGCTGGGGTTGGACGTCGATTGGGAGGCCATGGAACACGCCACCATCCACAGCCTGACGTTCAGCTAAGCCTTTTCATACTTGTGGCCCAGCTCCTCTTCCCAGCGCAGGTAGTTGATCGCGTCAGCGAAGTTGCGCCCCGATCCCGTGGACACCAGGTCGTTGGGGGGAGTCATCACACCCGCCAGGCCCGTTTCGAGGGGCGCGCCCCCTGCGGCCCAAGCCCTCGTCCCACCCTCCATCGACGCCACGTTTTCATATCCCATATCCAGCAATGCCAGGCCCGCCAGCAACGATTCACGGCCCTCAGGGCTCACAAGGGCCACGGGAATAGACTTGGATGAGACCATGTGCTCCACCACCAGCTCTAGGGAGCCGCGAGGGGCCCATTGACTGCCCATTGGGTGGCCCTGAGCGAACTCGGCGCTCGTCCCGATAAACAGTGCCATGGAAGACTCCATCATCCGGGCGACATCTTCAGGTGGCAGCGACGGGACCCGGGCGCGGGCTTCTTCCAGCAAGGCGGGGACGGCGTTGTCGGGGCCGGACTCAAGCTCCAGGCCGGCCGCCTTCCAGGTGGTCGTGCCGCCCTCAAGCACATGGACGTTGGGATAGCCTATCTGCCT
>JAAXHX010000468.1 GCA_012270635.1 Dehalococcoidia bacterium
TCGGTTACGGTCTCGCCGGTGATTTCGCCGAGGGCAGTCAAGGCGGAAGTGAGGTCGATGGTGACGAAGTCGTCGGGGAGGGCCTGCGATAGGGCGTTTTCTGCCGAGGCGAGGTGGGCAGCACCAGTCTCCAGCGCGGACTTGTGCCGGGCGTTGGATACCAGGACCTCCCCCGACCCCACACTCTTCCCATCGAGGGCCGCCCCGACCATTCTGTCCCTCAGGGCATCCAGGCCCTCGCCGGTGATCATGGAGGTGTGAAGGCTGCCGAGGGGAAGGGCAGCGGGGTCGGCGCGACAGGGGAGGTCGGACTTGTTGGCGACCGTCACGACTCCCTTGCGGGGAAGCCGATCAATCAGGTCCATGTCCTGGCCGGTCAGAGGTTGGCTGGAATCGATAACGAGAAGGACGAGGTCGGCCTGTGCAAGAGCCTGGCGGCTCCGCTCTATGCCGAGATGCTCCACGGGGTCCGAGGTGTCGGTTAGGCCTGCGGTGTCGACGAGAACAAAGGGGATGCCTTGAATATTGGCGACCTCCTCCACCGTGTCCCGGGTGGTGCCGGCGATGGGTGTGACGATAGCCCTATCGTGGTCTAGCAGGCGATTGAGGAGGCTGGACTTTCCGACATTCGGGCGGCCAACTATAGCCACGCGCACGCCCTGCCGGTAGACGATGCCTGTGTCGGCGGCGCTGATGAGTCGGCGGACGGCAGCAGCAGCGTCGCGGATTGCGGGAAGGGGGTCTTCCGGCGGGACGTCGTCCTCCGGGAAGTCGATGCGCGCCGTGAGGTAGGCCAGGACTTCCAGAATGGCGGTGCGGACCTCCTTGATGCGCTGGGAGAGGCCGCCCTGGAGTCCGTTCATGGCCACCCTGAGACCGGCGTCGGTCTTGGCCTCAATGACATCCAGGACGGCCTCGGCCTGGGAGAGGTCCAGGCGGCCGTTGAGGAAGGCTCGCAGGGTGAACTCGCCGGGGCCCGCGGCCCGGGCCCCGCAACGGAGCAAAGCCTTCAGGACGGCCTGCAGGGACACGGGGCCGCCGTGTCCGTAAATCTCGACGGTGTCCTCTCGGGTGTAGCTGTTGGGCGCCAGCATGCAGGTGGCCATCACCTCGTCGAGGACCGAGCCGTCTTCGGGGTCGATAATCCGGCCCCGGCTCAGATAGCGGTGGGCAAGGCGGCCTCGAAAGATCCTGGAGGCGAGGGCAAGGGACTCGGGGCCGGTGATTCTCACCACGCCGATTGCCCCTTCTCCCATGGGGGTGGAAATCGCGGCTATGGTGTCGTCGTACACGGCGTCGGGCCTCCCACGAAGCAATTATAGGGCAAGGGGAAAAGGACTAAGGGAGCGACGGGGTCGGCTATACTGGGCCGGGTCTCGGGAGGTCAAGATTGCATAGACTCATTCTGTTCGACGTAGACCAGACGCTTATCAG
>JAAXHX010000469.1 GCA_012270635.1 Dehalococcoidia bacterium
AACGTCCGCGACAAGCAGCGCCAGGCCGCCGAGCTCGTTACCGGAGACCTTTCCATCGACATCCTCCTTATGATCCCCAGCCTCAACGAATACGCCGACGCTACGTCTGAGCCCGAGAAGGCAGTCGCCGCGGACTTCGCCGAGATAGCCAGGGCCCACGCCAACGGCAAGCCCGTCGTCATCCTGCTGCCGGTGCGCATCCGCGACCCGCGGATCAAGATGGACTACCAGAAGCTGCAGAGTGAGTTCGCCGACGCCGGGCTCCTCACCTACACGTCCCTCCGCCGGGCCTGCCGGGCCCTGGCCAAGTTCGTCGGGTACCACACGTTCCAGGCCTCCCTCAACTCGGCCTAGCCGCCTCTTCCCAGCAGCGCTTCCAATACCCTCTCGGTGTCCGACAGGTCTTCGAAAACGAATGTCGGGGCCAAAGCCCTCAAGGTCTCCGAGTCGTAGTGCCCCGTAGCCACGGCCACGCTGTTCACCTCGTTGGCCCGTCCCGCTTCCACGTCCGAAATCGAGTCCCCAATAACGAATATCTCCTCGCGCTCGTAGACGTTCCCGGATAGCGCCTGGCATTTGGCTATGGCATCGGCCACCACATCGGGTCGCTCCGGGTGGTCTCCCCCGAACCCCCCGGCTACGAAGAAGCCGTCCAGTCCATACTTCCTCAGCTTGATGAACGCCGACTCTCGAAAGTTGCCCGTAGCCAACCCCATCTGCACCCCGGCCTCCGATTCGAGGGCCCTCAGCAATGCCAGCGCCCCCGGGCATACGATCCCCGACTCCCAGTCCACCAGCACTTCATCCAGGAGCTCGAAGTAGCGCGCCTTGAAATCCCCAAGACCCTGGCCGTCCTCTTCCACTCCCCAGTGCGAATAGACCTCCGCCATTATCGATAGGTCCATCCGGCCCCCAAAGCTGATCCTTTCGAAGGCGTTATCGATTCCGTACAGCTCCTTGAAGGCGATGTTGAGCGCCTTTCGGTCGCCTCCCCGCGTGCTGATAAGCGTCTGGTCTACGTCGAACAGAATGAGTCTATGCAATCTTGACCTCCCGAGACCCGGCCCAGTATAGCCGACCCCGTCGCTCCCTTAGTCCTTTTCCCCTTGCCCTATAATTGCTTCGTGGGAGGCCCGACGCCGTGTACGACGACACCATAGCCGCGATTTCCACCCCCATGGGAGAAGGGGCAATCGGCGTTGTGAGAATAACCGGCCCCGACTCCCTTGCCCTCGCCTCCAGGGTATTTCAAGGCCGTCTTGTCCACCGCTATCTGAGCCGGGGCCGGGTTATCGACCCCGACGACGGCTCGGTGCTCGACGAGGTGATGGCCACCTGCATGCTTGCTCCCAACAGCTACACCCGAGAGGACACCGTCGAGATATACGGGCACGGCGGCCCCGTGTCCCTGCAGGCCGTCCTGAAGGCACTGCTCCATTGCGGGGCCCGGGCCGCGGGCCCCGGCGAGTTCACCCTGCGCGCCTTCCTCAACGGCCGCCTGGACCTCTCCCAGGCCGAGGCCGTCCTGGATGTCATTGAGGCCAAGACCGACGCCGGTCTCAGGGTGGCCATGAACGGACTCCAGGGCGGCCTCTCCCAGCGCATCAAGGAGGTCCGCACCGCCATTCTGGAAGTC
>JAAXHX010000470.1:0-265 GCA_012270635.1 Dehalococcoidia bacterium
TCCGTCTCGGTGTTCAGGATGGGGTTCGTCTACAGGTGCTATCAGCTGACCAGCCGGCTCAAGGCCAGCCTCGCCCTGGTGGTGGGAAGCCTCTTCGCCGAGCGGCTCCTGGACACGGTCGTCACCCTGGGACTCATCGGGTTCGCCGCCCTCTTTCTGCTGAGCTCCTACTGGAACCCCGTCCTCACCTACATCCTGCTCGGCGGCCTCGTCACAACCCTCATCCTCGCCGGGGTCCCCTTGGCCATGCTCGTCAGCGGCAGGA
>JAAXHX010000470.1:427-1870 GCA_012270635.1 Dehalococcoidia bacterium
GCCTCTATAATCACCACCTTCCCCATAACTCCCGGCGGCCTCGGCCTCGTCGAGGCGGGCATGACGGGGGTCCTGGCCACGGTCCTCACCGCCGAAGAGGCCCTCTCCGTGACCCTGCTGGACCGCTCCATAAACTACCTCAGCGTCATAGCCATCGGCGGCCTGCTTCTCTTGGCCCGCAGCGGCTACTCCCTCCGTCGGGGCACGGTCAAAGCCACCCGCTAGCCACCCCTCTCCCTCCCCACTCGTCATTCCGGCCCCCGAGCCGGAATCCATCCCCAGGGGCCCGCTCACGCTGAGCCTGTCGAAGTATGAGCGGGGCCCCCCCAACCCACTCCCCGCGTGCCTTATACTACAATGGCAATGCACAGGCCCCGTCACCAGAGCTTTTCAAAGGGAGGATTGCACTATGAAGAAGGTGGTTTTCGTGGACCTGGGAGGGATGATTCCCTTTGAAACCGACCCCCTAGCCGGAGAGGCCGAGGCCAGCTACTTCTATGACCTCCCTTCCCCCGAAGTCTTCGTCGAACGCTGCCAGGGCGCCGAGGCCATAGTCTGGAGCTGGATCAATTTCACCAACGACATGCTGGACGCCATGCCCGACCTGAAGATGATCTGCTACCTCGGCATCGGGCCCCAGACCCAGATCGACATGAAGTACGTCTGGAACAGGGGCATCACCCTGTGCAACACGCCCCACTATGGCGACGAGGCCGTCGCCGAGCACGGCATCGCCCTCATGCTCGCCTTGGCCCGGCAGGTGGTCAGAGCCGACAAGACGATGCGAGACAGCAAGTGGGAGCGCTTCGGCGGGTCCGGGATTCGGGGCGCGACCATGGGCATATTGGGGCTGGGGGGTCTTGGCTCAGAGCTGGCAGCCATCGGCAACGGGCTGGGGATGAACGTCATCTGCACTACTAGGAACCCCTCCGACGAGCGGGCCCGGGCCCACAACGTCGAGTTCGTCGGACTGGACGACCTCATGTCTCGCTCTGACTACATCCAGCTCGCCCCCGTGCTCAACGACCAGACCACGGGCATCATCGGAGAGCGGGAGTTGGGCCTTATGAAGGAAGGCGCCTACCTGGTCAACGTGGCTCGGGGCCAGGTGGTGCAGCAGGAGGCTTTGATCAGGGCCTTGGAGTCGGGGCAGCTGGCCGGTTACGCCACCGACGTCTATGCCGAGGAGCCCGCAACCGACGAACCCCTCCGCCACTTCGACAACGTCGTCCTCACACCTCACATCGCCTACGACACCCCCGCCGCCATAATCAACATGACCAACATCGCCGCCGACACCATCCGCGCCTACCTCCAGGGCAACCCTATCAACGTCCTCACGCCGGACTAAATGGTATTTGCTGCGCTGAATTGATTCCCCCCAATAACGCCTCTACATAAGGTGAGCACGACCTACCCCACAGACACGCCCCAGGTGTGAAT
>JAAXHX010000471.1 GCA_012270635.1 Dehalococcoidia bacterium
CAGCCAAGGGCTCCGGTTCCACCCAGGCAGCGGCTAATAGTGCCGCGGAGAGCGCGGCCAGGGCTCTTCTGCCCAGGGGGACGACCGGCATCACGGTGAGCGTATCGACCCTTCCCTCCACGCGAGCGGCCGCGGAGACGAAGACGGCCACGCGCACGGCCCAGTCGGCCGACCGGGACAAGGCCATAAAGACGGCCCAGAAGGCGGCGGTGGAGGCCACTCGCTTTGGTCGCAATCTACCTACGTGCACCGACTGTCAGACGGTGACGACCACGCACACCGTGACCACCAAGTTGCAGCAGGTCACCACGGATGTCACGGCAAGCAGGGGAGGAACCACGGAGTCTGCCGCCAAGTCAAATGCCCGCGCCGCCTTTGAGTCGTATGCCAAGGGGCGGCCCCATTACATCTCCCACAGCATCACCTCGAACGTTGCAACGCTCCAGTCGGACGGGACCTGGCTGGCCACGGCTACAGGCACGGTGACGTGGAAGCAGACCCAGTATGTTGCCACGGTGACGGCGGAGCGGACGCGCTACGAGACGACCTACCATGCCTCGGCCACGGCTACGGGGACGCTCCCCAGCAGTCCGACACCCACGCCTGCGCCCACACCAAGACCTACGGCGACGCCAATTCCCACGCCGGCACCAACACCCATACCTTCAGGTCCCAGCTTCGGGACGGCGACCATCGAGGCTCAGAGATACCATGCGGGGGAGAGCATCACGCCCCTGACGCTGCCCTCCGCCACGGGCGGCTCTGGTGGTCTGACCTACAGCATGTCCACGGGGAACGGGCTGACGTTCTATTCCTCGACCCGCATCCTCTCCGGCACGCCGACGGCCGCTGCCGGGACCGTCGGGTACACCTACACGGTGACGGACTCAGCCGGCAGGAAGGCTTATCTGGCCTTCACCGTCACGGTGTTCGACATCGCCGTGGAATTGCACGACCTGTCGATTCTGGTGCCGGATGGAACCTCGCTTGAGGACGGGAAGTGGGGTGTCATGGACCATGCCAGGGTGACGATGCAGGATGCACTGCCCTCTCGCACCGAGGACTATGAGTTCCAGCTCCAGGCACGTGCCGATGCGGGATTCCAGATGGGCAGGAGGGAGTGCGATTGGTCGAGCCCCGCCTCCCTGCAGGAGTCGCCGTGGGTTAGCTCGGGCGGCGACGCGATCACGATAAGGGGCAAGCTTATGGAGAATGGCATCGCGAAGGCGGAGTTCGATCTGTACACCACAAAGGCGATCCCGCAGGCGTATCATGTCAACGACAACACGATCGACTATCACATCAGGGGTCTCACAACGAAACTCATAGGCGGTGAGCCCTATACTTACATTCGAGGCATTTCCACGACATCGACGGAGCCGTACAACGGGTTGTTCAAGGAGGCGATGCCCCAGCGTCTCGTCAACGCCGGGCATACGATGTCTGCCGATCTGCTGTCGATCGCCAACTACGACAACGCCGCCGACGCCTGGGACGACGTGAAGGCTGGCGTGTTCCTCAATCCCGTGTCCAGCCCCGACCATGCCGACGTGGTCATCGTCGCCGACTGGGAGGGCGACGGCCATTGCGGCGGCGTTGCCTGTATGTACATGACCGCCGACTATCCTCATCTGGGCAACAAGCGCACCCTGCATGTCGAGGACCCGCCCCGCTGGGGCAGCCAACCTGCCAAGAAATGGACCACCAATTTCAAACTCGCTACCGACCATAAGACTAAAAACGATCTCCAGTATCTGCCGACGGTGCTGATGCACGAGCTGGGGCACGCCATAGGCCTTGCCCCCGGCCACAGTGTGGGAGGTGGCGTCATGACCGACGTCGAGCCGCGCAAGGCTCTCTCCGCCCACGACGAGGAGGGGGCCAGAGCCGCCTACAGGGGGCACAGGGTCCACCAGTGAGGATGACTATGGTACCAAGCGGCCGCACAACAGCCCTCAAGGGCATCTCCCTGGCGCTGCTCCTGGCACTGTCCGTCGTGACGGTTGCCAGCTGTGCCGGGAGGGAGCAGCCCATCCAGGACGAACCAGCGGCAGCCGGTCCTGCCCGGGATGCCCAGGCCGGGGGTGAGGCCCTCCAGGATGCCATCGAGCCGTCTCCTGATGGCGCCGCGCCGTCCCAGTCCGTGGACTTGGTGCACATGTCCGTGGACCCGTCCTCGAAGGTGCCGCCGTCCCTTGAGGAGCAGATATTCTACTCCGAC
Source organism: Dehalococcoidia bacterium (assembly GCA_012270635.1). Next base: position 2,222 of record JAAXHX010000471.1, read on the forward strand.
GT
>JAAXHX010000472.1 GCA_012270635.1 Dehalococcoidia bacterium
TATCACGCTCATCTGCGCATCTACGTTCACGTCGTCGGGCACCGGGTAGTTCTGGTTGCCGATGTTTCCTTTCAGCCTGCCCAGGTCGTGGTAGCCGTTGTCCTTGATGTCGCTGACCCTCATGGGGTCCTCGTGGACCGCCAGCAGAACGTGCAACCTGGGCCCGTTAGTGACTTCCAGGTCCTCGAGCCTCAGCAGGTGGCTGCCGTCCGGGGCCCGGTATATGACGGCCTGGCCGCTCCCCCGGTGAAAGCTGTCGGCGTCCCGGAAGCCGCCCTCCTTCAGCTTTACGGCCTTACCCTCCTCCTCCGTCATCATCGTCTCGGGCATCGATTCCATCATCGGCTCGTCGTCCATCGCCGCCACCACGGCCATCGTCATCTCGACGTCTTCCATATCCATCCCCGACGGCACGACCGCCGAATAGGCGAAGGGAAACTCCTCTTCCACCGTCTCGTCTATGAACAGGGGCGACCCCAGGCCCCAGGCCAGGAACCCGAACACGATCAGCAGGGGCGTCCCGATGATGGCCGCCAGCCGTCTGCGCCTCCACACCGCCAGGTGCAGCTGGCGCCGGTATGCGTAGTACGCCGCCAGGGAAAATATCACTATCAGGCCGGCCAAGATGGGCCAGCGGTACGGGTATAGGTCCGCAGCGATGCGTTCTAGGGTCCCAAAAAACTCCGCCATGTCGCCATGCACTCCTGTTTCTCACGGGCCCCGGCAGCCTGGGCCCGGGCCCTTGCCGGTAGGCCGAACCGGCGCGGCATCAAGTGTGCCCGCCCGATCTTCCCCGCGGCTCTACCGGGTGGCTCCCCAGGTGTCCCAATAGATCATCTGCCGAGCGGGCAGCCGCTTGGCGGGCCGGAACCCCTCGCCCTTGTAGTACGCCACCGGGAGAAGGGCAGCCTGCGTCACGCTCTCGGGGATGCCCAGGACCTCCGCCGTTTCCTTCTCGTTGGGAAGATGCAGCGTTGTCCAAGCCGCCCCCAACCCCCGGGCCCTGAGGGCCAGCATCAGCGACCACGCCGCCGGCAAAATCGAACCATACAGGCTGGCCTGCGCCGTTACGCCCTCGTTCTCCACTCGACCGTCGCAGCACGCTATCACCAGCGCCGGCGCCCGGTGCATGTTCTCGGCCAGGTAGGTCGCCGAGTCCCTTATCAGCCCCGCCCGCTGCGTCCTCGGATCGTCCGGGGCGTACTTTGGCGGGTCCTCGTCCCTCATCGCCCGGTAGGGGTAATACCCCCTTCTATAGCAGTCCGCCACTGCCATCTTTTTCTCCGGGTCCGTGACCACCATGAAATGCCAGTTCTGCTGGTTAGACCCCGTGGGCGCCTGCATCGCAATCTCGATGCACCGTTCCAGCACCTCCGGCTCCACCTCCCTGTCGAAATCCAGCCTCTTCCGCACCGTCCTCGTGGTAGTCAGCAATCGGTCCGCCGTTTCGATGTCTATGTCCAACTAAACGCCTCCGGTTTCTCGGGTTGCACGGGCCCCAAGGCCCATGGCCGGAGTCTAGTATAACCCGTGTCGAAGGGGCCGGGGCCGCCTCACCCGTCATCCCGGCCCCCGAGCCGGAATCCATCCCATCCAGTCCGTCATTCCCGACTCCGATCGGGAATCCAGGGGCCGCTCGTGCTAAGCCCCTAGT
>JAAXHX010000473.1 GCA_012270635.1 Dehalococcoidia bacterium
TGGAGGAGCACGGCATGACCCTGCCGCCGGAGACGTACCCGCTGCGGGGCTTTGAGCGGAGGGCACAGACCGGTTGGCGCACAAAAGCGCTCTCCGACACGCGGAGGGCGCTGGCGAAGCGGGAGCTTCCCCGCAGGGTGTGGCGCTTCCTGACCGTCGAACTGTGGCGGCGGCTGCGGGGTGGCCGGCAAGAGGTTCGGCAGTGAACTCTCGTGAACATCTGGGCGGCGTTTCGTGGAGGGGGCCTGTAAGACCTTCTTTGCGGCGTCACGAGCGTTGATAATGATGGCACTGTTCGGCTTTTGACCAAGGTTTCCCGCCATAGAAACCTGGGTGCGTGATCCCTAGCGCACGGGTTTGACCGCAAGGATGATTAGCTCTCCCGAGGTTGCCCAAGAGGGAATGCTGCCAAAGCGGATACGACGCAGCTCTCCGCAAGCAGCGCAGGCCGAATCGACGGAGTTGACGCAAGGGCCTCCGTCATCGGTCCAGTCTGGCGGGTCGGAGTTTGACGTTGGTTCTTCACCCGCAGGGCGCCCGTCCTGCGAATCGGAGTTGATCGCTCCGGTCGCGGGACACCGGTCTGGCGGCTGGAGTTGACGCCTCATCCGCTGGACATAGGGGGCGGTGCGTCTTCTGCGCTGCTTTCCCAGCAAGTCGGTCAGAGGGCGTTGCGCTCTGACTGGCTCATCATGTCTGCGGCATGGCTGACAAGCAGCCGTACCGCAGCTTCGACGTACGTCCGTCTGCGGTAACAAGCAGGCTTGCCGCGTCACGTCTCGTAGCTTCGCCACAACTGTTTTCACCCTGGGCGAGTTGCGTCTATCACATCCCACCTCGTCCCCACGTCCGGCATTCGACCGTGGACGAGGAGCGTCTTTCGTCGACCGAACCCATCACACAGGACCCGCGCCCTGGATGCCGCGGGGGTCAACAACAGGAAGGAGGTGCACATGCACGTTTGAGTAACTGGTAGGGGAGGTCTAGGGCGTCGCAAGCGGTTTCGGTGGCTTGACGCCCCGGCATTCGGCCTCTCTTATCCAAGGCCCCATAGCAGTTGGCGAGCAAAGGGCTGCGTTTCTCCCTAAGAAGACGCGGCCCTTCTCTTTGCCAGCAGTAGGCGAACGCAAGGCCAACACAGACCACGGAGACAGTCCCGGCCCCCGGGACGCCAATTTCGAGCGGGACTGTCTCCACCCAAGGGGGGAGGCCGTCTCGCTTCTTCATTCACAGGAGGAAGCGACATGACCACGGCAACCACAGCAACGACCAACCGGACGAAGAACACGGAGACAACGACGAATGAGGCAGCGACCGCAGAGAGCAGAGGCAAGCCTGAAAGCGAGCTCAGGGCGGCGGCCAGGAAGCGGGGCCTCGCCATGAAGGAGCTTGCGGCCCTGATGGGAGTCAGCGCAAGTCACCTGTCCCAGGTGGGCACGGGCAAGAAGCCCTGGACCCCCAACCTGCGGGAGAAGGCCATGGCCGTCCTGGGGGAGGTCCCCGGACAGGGCGTCGTCTATCGCCAGACAGAGGCTGTTGAGAGCGAGAGCAACTTCATCCGGGAGCAGGCCCGCGAGATGGGCATGACCATGCAGGAACTGTCAGACCGGTCGGGGGTGAGCTACAGCTACCTGACCCAGGTGGCCCGGGGCCGCAGGAACATGGGCGTCAAGGTGCAGACTCTCATCGAGTCAACCCTTGGGACGCGGGCCAGGGTTGCCCCCGCCAAGCTCGCCAACCGCCACGGAGATGTGATCGACGGCGACGGCAGCACCTACATCCGGGAGCGAGCCCGCGCCCTGGGAATGACCCTGAAGGAGCTGGCTGATAAGGTAGGCGTGTCCTTGAGCTACATGAGCCAGGTGGCGCGCGGCCACCGCCACATGGGGGTGAAGCTACAGACCAAGGCGGAAGCGGCGCTTCAGGCCCCGGTCAGGGTCGAGGCCGCAAAGTGCCCCGGCATAGACCAGAGGGTCGTATGGGACCAGATGAAGGTTCTCGACGTGAGCCAGAACGAGGTGGCAAGGCGTGCCGGCATCAGCTCAGGTCACCTCTCCCAGATCATGAACGGTCACCGCAGCCCGTCGGCAGTGGTACTGAGGAGGCTACACGGTGTGCTGTTCCAGAGTACCCAGGGAGAAGAGCGGGTGATGCCTGCCGCTCTGAAGGTGTTGGGCTGGACGAAGGGGGAGCGCAGCGGCATGGTGGTGCACGGCACTCGCGGGAGGGACGGCACGGCCAGGGGCGGAGCCGTCCGTATCGGCGGGCACGTGCCCTGGGGCGCGAAGGCGGA
>JAAXHX010000474.1 GCA_012270635.1 Dehalococcoidia bacterium
GCCCAGGGTCCAGGCCCTGGGCGGCAGGCTTCTGGAGGACGAGTTCGGGGAACCAACGGACGACCTGGCCGTATTCGCTGACCCGGACGGCAACGAGTTCTGCCTGATGAACTTCGACTTGGACAGCAAGATCACGAAGGACTGAGTTTGACTCTCCGAGTGGTGGGGATGAACCGGCGGGCTCTCGGCGCGGTTACGGAAGTCCTCGACGCCAATGACGGCCCGGAATCCATGGGGGATGCAACGATGACTGAACAGAGTGAGGCGATAGGAGTGTTGGCCCAGGTGGGTATAGATGTTTCCGATTTGACTCGGGCGGAGGACTTCTATTCGGAGCTGCTTGGACTAAGGCGCGCCGAGGCCCGTGACCAGTACCTCAACTTCGAACCCCTTCCCGGCGGCTTGACGCTCTATCTTCAACGGGTCCCCGAGAAGAAGTCCAGCAAGACCCGCGTGCATCTGGACGTTGTCGTGAAAGATATGCCGGCGGCCTTGGCGAGGGTCGAAGCGCTGGGAGGCAAGCGGATGGGGTCGTTCCTGGAGGATGGGGAGGGTTGGACGGTGATCACCGACCCGGACGATAACGAACTTTGCCTGTTACAGGGCTAGGGATCCGCGCCTCAACCCAAGAGAGATTTTTGCATGACCCGTGTCGGAGGGGCTGAGGCCGCTCGTGCTGAGCCTGTCGAAGTATGAGCGGAAGGGGAGTGGAGGAGCGCCACATACTATAAGAGACGCAACCTCCAGCTACGCAAAGGCCGCCAAGATGCTGGCGACCTGAGGAAAACCACCGCTTTTGTCTGGGTCTTCCTAAGGAGCGCACTCACGAAAAACCGAGTCCACCACGTCCAGGGCGTGATCTATATCCTCGGGCCCGATCCCGTGGTGCGTGACGAACCGCCACGTTCTCTCCTCTGTGCCGCCCTTGATTCCGAGCCCCTCCAGCTTGGCCGCCATCTCCACGGGCAGGCCGGACACGACCTTGAAGTAGACCTGGTTGGTGGGATATTTGTCGGGGTCGATATCTATTCCGGGGATCTGGCTGAGACCTCGGGCCAGGCGCCGGGCGTTGGCGTGGTCGTCGGCCATCCGCTCGATCATGCTCTCCAGGGCCACGATGCCCGCGGCAGCTATCACCCCCACCTGTCTCAATCCCCCGCCCACCGTCTCCCGCCAGTAGCGGGCCCGCCGGATGAACTCGGCGCTGCCACAGAGCATCGAGCCGATGGGACAGCTCAACCCCTTGGACAGGCAGAAGCTCACCGAGTCCGCATCCTTCACCAGCTCCGAGACCGGCGTCTCCAGGTACACTGCCGCGTTGAAAATCCGCGCCCCGTCGACGTGCAGCGGTAGCCGGTGTCCATGCGCCACCGACGCCACGGCCCCGATCTCGTCCTGCGTCAGGACGGACCCGCCGCAGTAGGTATGGGTGTTCTCCACGGCGATTAGGCCCGTGGGAGGGTCGTGGGGGTCGTCGGGGCGGATGGCCCGTTCGACCTCCTTGGGGTCCAGCGCGCCCCGTTCGTCGTTGGGCAGGGTCTGGATATGCACCCCACCCAGCCCCGAGGCCCCGCCCCCTTCTTCCAGAAAGATGTGCGACTTGTCGCCCACGATAAGCTCGTCGCCCCTCTTGCAGTGGGTGAGGATGGCCACCAGGTTGCTCATGGTGCCGGACACGGTGAAGAGGGCCGACTCCTTGCCCAACTTCTCTGCGGCCAGGGATTCCAGCCGGTTGACCGTAGGGTCGTCGCCGTATTCGTCGTCTCCGAGCTCCGCCTCCAGCATGGCCTTGTACATCTCGGGGGTAGGGTGGGTTACGGTGTCGCTGCGAAAGTCGATGATGCGCATTGCGGTCAAAGCTTGGGAACTATGTCCCCGGCCAGCCTCTCGGCGTGCTCTATCAGGTCGAAAACGGGGTTGAACATAATCATGTCCGGCTCTTCTTCGAGGATTTGGCCCAGCCCGTCGATCACCTCTTCCTCGGGCCCGAACACGGCGACCTTACGCGCCCACGAGGCGTTGTGGTAGTAACCGTCGAACCACTCCTCCAGCCTTCGGGCGGCCCTCTCCTTGTCGTTGTCAATGGCGATGTAGATGCGTTTGCCGAGGGGGAAAGTCCCCGGATCACGACCCGTTTCGTCCATGTAGGAGCGAATATGCCCAATAGCCCCCTTGAATGCGCGCGTGGTTGAAGACCCCGCTCCCATCCACCCATCCCCTATCCTCACGGCCCGCTCCAACGCGGGCTTCGCGTGGGCCCCGAACCAGATGGGAGGGCGGGGAGACCGGAGCGGCTTGGGGTTGATGCTCACGTTTTGCAGGTCCCAGAAGCGGTCCTTGAAGGTGACCCGGGGCTCGGTCCAGAGGCGCTTAACCAGCTCCACGCTGTCCTCGAATCTCGTGACCCGGTGTTGGGCGTCGAAGCCGAAGGCCGGGTACTTCCCCTCGTGGCCACCTATCCCGACCCCAAGGATTAGTCGCCCCTTCGAGAGCTGGTCCAGGCTCGCCGATATCTTGGCCAGGTGCACCGGGTTCTGAAAAGGCATCACCAGCACCGATATGCCGAGGTCAACCCTCTCGGTGACCGTGGAGGCGTAGGCCAGCAGGGTGAAGGGGTCCAGGGTGTCCATGGTCCCGAGCACCGAGTCCTGCGTCCAAACGCTGTCGTATCCCAGGGACTCGACCAGCCTAAGGTGCTTTTCGACGAAGCCCATGTCCACGGGCCCGTAGGGAAACATCTGGGGCACGGCGATGCCCACCTTGGTCTTCTTGCCGGCCAGCATGGTTGAACGCCTCCCGATGGGGTTTGGGGCTATTGTACAGGACAGAGTCGCCTAGGACGCAGCCCAAGGGTCGGTGCAATCGGCGAATCGGGCCAGGCTGAAGGGGTCCAGGGGGAGCCGAGGCTCGTTCCCGGCGATCGCGTCGGCCATAAGCTCGCCGGTCATGGCCGCCAGGGTTATGCCCTTTCGCATGTGCCCCGCCGAGATGAAGGCGCCTTCGAGGCCGGGGACCGGGCCCAGGATGGGGATTTCGTCCGGAGTTGCGGGCCTCAGCCCCGTTATCACCCAGGAAATGGATGCTTCTTCCATGGCCGGGCACACCCTGAGCGCGCCCTCCAGCACTTGCTGGACGCCCTCCTGGGACACGCTCTTGTCGTAGCCCCGAAAGCCGTCATAGCTGCCGGATAGGACCGTCCCGTTAAGCTTGGAGGTGACGTAAGAACGACCGTGATGAATGTTGGCCCCGAGGGGCGGCCCCGGCGCCTTGAGCTCCACCATCTGGCCCTTGTAAGGCCTGATAGGGACCGGCGTTCCTATCCAGTCGGAGGCCCGGGAGGTCCAGGCCCCCATGGCAAGCGCTGCCGCGCCGCAGGGCACTACTCCCTCGTCGGTGATGACCCCCGTGACCCGGGACCCTTTCTTCTCCAACCCCGTAACATCCGTGTATCGGACCTCTACGCCCAGGGACTCCGCCGCGCCGATATAGGCGAGGGTAAGCCTGTAGGCGTCGGCCTGGGTCAATTCTTCGAAGTAGAGGCCGCTTCTGGCCTCGGGGGTTATGCGGGAATCGATGCGGGAAAGGTCGTCGTCCTTGACCCACGACATTTTGGGGACGAGGCCGCTCCTCCATTCCATCGTGCGTCGGTTCTGCTCCTCTTCCTCCTCGGTGAAGGCCAGGTCCAGCCAGGAGATTTCCCCGTAGTAGGTGTGGACACCCGAGGCCTCCTCCATCTCCGGGATGAGAGTCTTGTACTTTTCGAAAGAGGCCCGGGCCAGGTCCAGGTAGGGGCCGGGGGAGTCGATGGACATGGCCGATATCATGCCGGTGGCCACCCCCGAGGCCTCGCACCCGATGGACTCCCGCTCGAAGATCGTGGACTTCACGCCCAGCTTGGCGAGATGGTAGGCGATGGAACCGCCCATTATCCCCCCGCCGATGATGGCCACATCCGCCGAGGCGCTCATCGGGGCCTCGGGCCGGAACCCCCGGCCACCATGTGCACTATCTCCAGCCTGTCCCCGTCCCGGAGGGTTATTCCGTCCCATCGGTCCCGCTTGACGATCTCACCGTTGTACTCGATGACTATCAGGCGAGGCTCGATATCGTGGGCCGCAAGATAGCCCAGCAGCCCGACGGGGGTCTCCACGTCTCGGCGCTTTCCGTTTACCAGGAGGGTTGCCATGGGTTGGGTATTAGTGGACGGCCCCGAAGCGGTCCCTGACCATCTCCACGGTGACCCCTTCGAACCTGTCCAGCCGGAAGGGATGGAGGTCGAGCCTGGGCTTGCCGTCGTTGATTAGCTGGGACATCAGCTCTCCGGTGATGGCGCTGAGCGTGATCCCGAGACGCTGGTGCCCAGTGGCGATATATGCGCCCTGCACCGAGGGCACGGCCCCGAGGATCGGGAGCCAGTCAGCGGAGGCGGGCCGCAGGCCCGTAACGTGGCTCACCACCCTGCTTTCCAGTATGCCGGGGCACAGGCTCTGGACGCCTTCGGAGATCTTGGCGATTCCCTGCTCGTGGATGGAGGTGTCGAAACCCATGAATCCGTCGTAGGTCCCGGTGATCACCGTGCCGCCCAGCTTGGGGGCGACGTACCTGTCGACGTGGTGGATCATGCAGGGAAGCTCGGGGCCCGGTATCTCGACGTGGATGGTCTGCCCCTTCAGGGGCTCCACCGGGACGTCCATGTCGATCCACTCCTCGATACGCTTGCTCCAGGAGCCGATGGCCAGGACTACGGTGTCGGAGTCCATGGGCCCGAGAGAGGTGTCGAGCCCCGTGACCCGGCCTGCCTCCGTCCTCAGCCCGGTCACTTCCCCGTATCGGATGGTCACGCCGAGGGCCTCGGCAGCCTGGGCGAAGGCGAGGGTCAGCCGGTAGGCGTCCACCTGTCCCTGCCCGCCGATGTACACCCCGCCGATGGCGTCGCTTGTAACCCGGGACTCCATTTCCCGGAGGTCGGGCTCCGAGAGCCAGGACGCGATGGAGAGGTCCATCACCTCCGAGAAGGCTTTCTTCAACTCCGACTCCTCCTCGTCCGAGCAGGCTATCTCGGTCCAGGCGAAGTCCCCGTACTGGGCGTCTACCTTGGATAGCTCCTCCACCTCGGGGATGATCTCCCGGTGCCGCTTGCAGCTCTCTTCGATAAGGCGGGTGAAATACTCGGGCGCCCCTGACTCTCGAAGGGAGACCAGCAGTCCCGTCGCCGCCCCCGAAGCCTGGCTCCCTATGGACTCCCGTTCGATTATCGTGCTCTTGATGCCCAGCTGTGCCAAGTGGTAGGCAATGGAGCAGCCGATTATGCCGCCGCCGGCTATGAGAACATCGGATGAATTGGCCAAGGAGACCTCCCAAGGAACGTTTCGGGCCGCGGGGCCTATAGGAAAGGCACGGAGCTATGATAGCACTTTGGGAGAGGGCCTAGCGTACGACGCCCTCCAGGGGGCTGCTGGCCGAGGCGTAGCTCTTCTTTGGAATCCGTCCGGCCAGGAATGCGCTCCGGCCCGCCTGCACGGCCTGGGCCATGGCCTCCGCCATCATGGCGGGGTTGCCGGCCTGGGCCACTGCCGTGTTCACCAGGCAAGCGTCTGCCCCGACCTCCATGGCGAGAGCCGCGTCGGAAGGGGCGCCGATGCCCGCGTCCACCACCACGGGGACCGTCGCCTGCTCTATGATGATCTTTATCTGGTCGAAGCTCACCATCCCCTGCCCCGACCCTATCGGCGAAGCCAGGGGCATCACTGTGGTGGTGCCAACCTCCTGCAGCCGTTTAGCCAGGACGGGGTCGGCGTTGATGTAGGGGAGCACCACGAAACCCTCGTCGACCAGGACCCGGGCGGCTTCCAGGGTGCCCACGGGGTCGGGGAGGAGGTACTTGGAGTCAGGGATCACCTCCAGCTTTACCAGGTCGGACAGGCCCAT
>JAAXHX010000475.1 GCA_012270635.1 Dehalococcoidia bacterium
GCCACCAGCATCTTGCGCAGGTTCTCTGCCTGCGTCGCCGAGTCGTCTATCCGGTGCCCGTTCGCCCGGCGGATGGCCATGAGCTCCAGCCTCGTCAGCTTGGACACGCCGTCGACCAGCCGCGTGACCTCCGGCCCGAACCGCTCGTCCAGCTGTTCCGGCGTGACGTCGCAGTCCTCGATGACGTCATGCAGCAACGCCGCCGCTATGCAGTTGGCATCCAGTTTGAGGTCGGCCAGGTGAAGAGCCGTGGAAAGGGGGTGTCGAATGTACGGCTCCCCCGAGAGCCGCACCTGTCCCTCGTGGCTCGACTCCGCGAAATCGTATGCCTCCGCCACGAACCCGAGCCGGTCCTCGGGCAGGTACCTGCCCAGGCTCGAAAGCAGCTTCTCTTTGCTCATCCCTCACACTCGCGGCTATTCAACATAACTGAAGTATAGTCCACCCCCCCACCCCGTTCAATCATATTCAACGCGGCTCTTCCCTTGTCAATACAAGGGCGTAGGGTAGGGATTGGGCTTCAACCAAACATTCTATTGAAATTTCCATAAGCGGCAACAATGTCAATCCGGGCTTTTACAATCCGTTCCAGTTCTTTATCTTCCGAATAGTCAGCCGACGCTGCACAATGGACCCGCCCTTCTTTGATGAACCGCTCCGCCTCTACGCGCGCGTTCTTTGTGTGAGGCTTATATACAACAACAGCCAGTCCTCCCAAGTCTTTAATCAACCTGAAACACGGCACATCCGTTTCACCGTCACCTATGTAGACCATATTCTCAAATGGAATCGGTCTCTGCGATTGCTCGACGAATTTATTTACCCTTGAAGCATCGCTCAGGTCATGGGCGCCCTTGTTGATCCGAAATAAAAACTGCGTTTTGGTCGTGAAATTTACAGCTAACGCCGGCCAGAAGGCTGCATTATGTTCGTCGAACATGAACCGTGATGCGTATATCTTCGTGAATTTTCGGGCTATCACAGTGCCTTCGATAATTTCCGCGTTGCCAGACGACACGACGTAGTGTTCCACCTTGACTCCCTTACTCTTCCCATAATCGTTGATTTGGTCAAACCAATCGTATACGCCATTGAAGAACTCTATACCCTCGCCGCGTTTCTTGAAATCGCCGAGACGTACAGGTATGCCCGCCGCCTTGGCTTTTTCTAACATCAAGCGCATGTACATGAGAATCGGGTCAGCTTGTATATCCTTCGCACGTTGATTGACTTCCTTCCAAAACTTGCCAGGCCTCATGCCTACATCTGGAATGAAGCTGTTCTCCTGCAGATTGCCGGGGGCCAGAGTGCCATCAAAATCATATACGATAGCAATAGGAACGTTTTTATTCGGCATTGGTCCTTAGTCCTCCGAAAACTGTTTCCGCACTTCCCCCGACCCAACAAATTGGGAGAGCAGCCGATAGTTGCCGACTTCGTAGCGTACCCGACCCGCAACAACCGCCGGATGCACCCCCGCTTCCGCTGCAAGGCTCATGACGGACATCGGACTCGGATCGAACTCCACCTTGCTTTCCCTCCAAAGCTCGGGAGGTATGAGCGCATCCTGCGCCCATCGGTCCGCGTCCCTCTCCGATGAATCGCCTGCCAAGGACTCGATGCTGCGCAGGCTGTGGTCGTCGATGAAGCCTGTCCGCTCATCTTGCCCGTCCATGTGTAAGCCCATGTGGGCCAACTCGTGCAGAAGGGTGAACCAAAAATTATCGATCCGATCGTAGCGCAGCGTTAGGCCAATCACTGGCCGTCCGTCGACGAGGCGGAGGGCGGCCCTGTCAAAGTGGGTCTTGGGCAGGTGCCGGAGACATTCGAGTCCTATCCCCAACTCAGCCAGGAGACTCTCCGCCTGGCGCGGCCCATCTTTGGATGCGCTGAGTTGTGCAACTTCCCTGAGCATCTCGGGAGTCACCGTTCCCGGTTCGTAGAGGGCACTGGGCACGTGCTCTTGTGCCTTCGCCATAACTTGTAAGCACCATGCCTTGAGGCTGTACTCGTCAGTTTTGGCATTGATCCGCCGGTCGTTGTTCTTCCGATAGAGGGCATGGGCAGCTTGGGGGCCGCCGGCACGTCGGATGAGATCAGAAACTATATCTTCGGCGCGGGCCATAAGGTCAGGGACGTCGTCTATCCACTTCGCCTTGGCCATGGCCTTTAGGGGAAATCGTTTGGGTTCGAGGTCGTTGAGCAGAGAGTCGGAAGTCGGGTGCGGTTCCTGAAGAAGCGCGTCGGCAGGAATCCCGAGGTGCTGGTGAAGGGCCCGAGCCATTGGCATGGTGATCCCACGCTTGCCGGATAGCACCTCCGAGACCTTGGCCCGGCTCCCGATGAACGGGACCAGATCGCGAGCCGTCAATCTCGCCTGTTCCATACGGAATTCGATGGCGGCGATAGGGTCGGGAGGCCCGATAGGGTAGTTGATCCCCTCATACACCGATACCAGGTCTACCAGTACCTCTAGCTGTTCCTCTTCCGGTGTCCCTTCTTTTGCGTCGAAAAGCTCCTCGATGCGCGCTAGGGCAGCATCGTAGTCTTCTTCCGTTCGGATCGCCCTTATGTTGCTCATATTCCCACCTTCTCCGCATCGACGCGTTAGTACGCGGCATGAGTCCCGAGCCATTTGACGTAAACCATCTTCTGCCGGTGCCTGATCCATACCACCAGTCGGTACTTGTTCCCTCCGATGTTGAATGCAATCCGGTTGTCTGCCAGGATGCTGGCGATGGCATAGCACTCTTTGAGCTGGACCGGCGTAACCCACTCTGCTTCACTAACTTCTCGTGCCATGACTTGAGAGGCTGTTCGGAGTCCGGGTGGAGCTCCCAGAAGCCTCGGGGCGTTTTCTTAGAAATTATCCGCACTGCATATCATATTTGCTCCCTTGGTCACGATTATACGATGCTCCCATTTGCAATATAAGTAATAATTGTATATCTAGTTCATATAGGTAGCAATGAAAATGGGTGCGGTCTACAATGCGACTTAACCCCCGTTCATCTAAGACCCGACCCCTCTCCCCAATCCGCTAAAATCTCCCCATGCAACCCGACCCCTGGCGCTACATCCTTCACGCCGACCTCGACGCCTTCTACGCTTCCGTCGAGCAACTCGACAACCCTCAATACGGGGGCCGACCTCTGGTCGTCGGCGGCTCACCCACGGTTCGCGGGGTCGTCGCCGCCGCTTCCTACGAGGCCCGCAAGTTCGGCATCCGGTCCGCCATGCCCATGCGCACCGCCCTCCGGCTTCATCCTCCCGTCATCCGGGTCTCGCCCCGCTTCGACCGCTACCGGGAGCTCTCCGAACGGGTCATGGCCGTCTACCGTGCCCTAACCCCCCTCGTCGAGCCCCTCTCCCTGGACGAGGCCTACCTCGACGTCAGCCGGCAGGTACCCCCCGACGCCGTCCGTCAAACGGCGTCAGACCTCAAGGCCGACGTTCGCAACTCCACCGGGCTTCCCGTCACCGTGGGCGGCGGCGTCTCCAAGACCGTGGCCAAGATAGCTTCCCAGCTCGGCAAGCCCGATGGCCTGCTCCTAGTCAGCCCCGGCGAGGAGCGGGAGTTCCTCAGGCCCTTGGATGTGGGCCTTCTCTGGGGTGTCGGAGAAAAGTCCGCCGAGCTTCTGCGCCGCTACGGCATCGACACCATCGGCGACCTGGCAGACCGCAAGGACGCCTGGCTGGGCCACACCTTCGGCAAGCGCGGCCCCGAGCTCAAGGAAAGGGCCTTGGGCCTGGACCGGGAGCCCGTAGTCCCCTCCCGGGAGACCAAGTCCGTCAGCTCCGAGACCACCTTCCCCACCGACATCGGCAGCCCAGAGCGTATGGAAGCCATCCTCAAAGACCTCTCCGAAGAGGTGAGCGCCCGACTCAAGAAGGAGGGCCTGCGCGGCAAGACCGTCTCCATCAAGCTCCGCCTCACCGATTTCACCACCTTCACCCGACAGCAGACGTCTCTCACCCCCACCGACGACGCCATAGACATTCTCCGCTCCGCCCGCAGCCTCCTCCGCCGGGAGATGACCCCCGGCCTTGAGTTCCGGCTCCTGGGTGTCGGCGTCTCCGGCTTCCAGGACTTCGGCCAACTCCCCCTCTTCCCCCCGGACGAACCCTCCTCATAACCCCCACCCGAACCGGGGACCATCCCCGTCCCGTCATTCCGGCCCAGGCAGAAACCCATCGCCTCCTCCTTCCATCATTCCGGCCCCTCAGCCGGAATCCATCCCACCTCTCCGTCATTCCCGACCCCGATCGGGAATCCAGGCCCCGCTCGTGCTGAGCCTGTCGAAGGGAAGTATGAGCGGAGGGGCAGGCCCGCTCGTCCTGAGCCTATCAAAGCATGAGGAGGGCCCGACCCCCCACCCCTTACGGTATAATCTCCCCATCCCCACCCACCGCCACGGAGGAACCCCCATGCAGTTCGGATGCACCCTTCCCAACAGGGGAGACCTTACCTCTGCCGAGAATCTGGTGGTCATGGCCCAGGCCGCCGAGAAAAACGGCTTCGATTCCGTTTGGGTCAGCGACCACATAATAATCCCCACCGACATCGCACCCCTCTACCCCTACAGCGAGTCCGGCGAGCTCCCCTTCGACGCCGACTCCCCATACTGCGAACCCCTCACCACCCTCGCCTTCCTCGCCGGGGTCACCGACACCATCCGGCTCGGCACCCACGTCCTCGTCCTCCCCTACCGCAACCCCCTCCTCGCCGCCAAGATGATATCCACCCTGGACTTTCTTTCCGGGGGACGGGTCATCCTCGGCATCGGGGCCGGGTGGATGGAGGAGGAGTTCCAGGCCCTCGACTCCCCTCCCTTCCCCGACCGCGGCCGCGTCACCGACGAATACCTCGCCCTCTACCGGGAGCTCTGGACCAGCCCAGACCCCGAATTCCAGGGCCGCTTCTCCCACGCCTCCGGCTACAAGTTCTCCCCCAAGCCCGTCCAGCGGCCCGGCCCTCCTATATGGGTCGGCGGCCACAGCGGCCCCGCCATACGGCGCGCCGCCCGGCTCGGCGACGCCTGGCTCCCCATCGGCCTCCGCGGCACGGCCGGCCTGGAGCCCGACGAGCTCAAGGGCAAGATCGAGCTGCTGGCCTCCCTGACCGAGAAGGCCGGCCGGGACTCGGCCTCCATAAAGACTTGCTTTAGCACCGACCTCGGATTCGACTACGCCACTGACGGCGCCGACCGCCGAGTCCTCTCCGGCGCCCCCGAGCAGATCGCCGAGGATATTCGCCGCTACGTCGAAGTCGGGGTGGACTACTTCCTATTCTCCTACAGGTCCGGCTCCGTCACGGAGGCCCTGGAGTCCATGGAGCGGTTCGCTACCGAGGTCCGACCCCTGGTCGCATGACCTCCTTCCCCCCGTCATTCCGGCCTCCGAGCCGGAATCCATCCCCTCTTCCGCGACTCTGTTCTCGGGGCTCCGGTGAAGTGGACCCCACGCGCTTCGACCTCCGGCGCATCCACACCGCCCGGGACGTCAAGGAGCTCTCCGAGCGGTACGACCGCATGGCCGAGAACTACGACGATTCCCTGGAAGGTGAATGGGGTTGGACTTCGCCGGAGTACACCGCAGAAGTCCTCTCTCGCTATGCGATGCCCTCCGCCCGAGTCCTCGACGTGGGCGCCGGCACGGGCCTGGTCGCCGAATGCCTGTTCAGGCGCGGTTTCCGAGACCTCTTCGGGCTAGACATGGCCCATGAGATGATGAGGCAAGCCTTGCCCAAGAAGGTCTACCAGGGTCTCTACCGCGCCGAGCTGGGCCACTCCCTCCCCTTCCGCTCCGACCAGTTCGACGCCGTCATTTCCGTCGGGACCATGGCCATGGGCCACGCCCCCGCCCACTGCCTTGAAGAGCTGGTCCGCGTCACTCGACCCGGAGGCCATGTCGCCTACACCCTTAGGCCCGTCGTCTATTCCCACATGGGCTTCAAGGACGTTCAGGACGGCTTGGAGGCCCGAGGCCGATGGAAATTCCTGGAGAAGACCCTCCCCTTCGCCCCCATGCCCAAGAAGGAGCCCGACTTCTACTACGAGGTCTGGGTCTACCAGGTGACCTGACAGATCCGCGGAAGGGTGTCTACTCCGTAATCCGCAGCGTCCTCAACCTGTTGATTGACGCGGCCAGTTCCTGGGGTCGAAAATAGGCCAGGTTCCCCGGATGCGGCCTCGACGCCAGCGCATCCAGCCCCGACTCCTCGATCACCGCCTGCACTCCGTCGACAATCTCCTTCATGTCGGCGCCCCCCGCCCTGACCTGCTCTGCCATCGCCTGCCCTATGGCCTCCACCTGACCCTGCTCCACCAGTTGCTCCACCACCGTCAGATCGATGTCGCTCTCGCCGTAGGTCAGCGTCTTCAACCCCCTGGGCCGCGTGTATGACGACCTCCGGCCCTTGGCGGGGTCCAGGGATTCCCGCGCGGGCCTCCTCCGCAGGGACGGCTCGAACGCTCCCGCCCGTGCTCCTCGCCTCCCCGTCGGGTGGGCCCGGGCCACCTCCCGCGCCTCCTCCGTCGAGTCCACCGGCACGTACTCCACCATCGATATCACGGTGTCCGCCGCCTCGAAATAGTCCCCCGATCCCCCCATCACCAGCACCGTCGACACCCCGTGCTCCTCGTACATCTGCCTCACCCTGTCCAGGAAAGGGGTTATCGGCTCGTGCCGCTTCTCTATCAGCGCCTCCATCCTCCGGTCCCGGATCATGAAGTTCGTCGCCGAGGAGTCCTCGTCCAGCAATAACGTCCTGCACCCGGACTCCAGGGCCTCGATGATGTTCGCCGCCTGGGACGTTGCCCCGCTCGCGTTCGGCGTGCTGAACTGTCTCGTGTCCAGACCCCCCGGCAACCCCGATATGAACGGCGATATGTCCACTCCCGCCACGCTCCGCCCGTCTTCCGCCCTGATCTTCACCGCCGTCGGGTCCGTCACCACCAGCTCCCGCCCGTCCCCCGAAACGTGGTTGTACACGCCCCTCTCCAACGCCCTCAGCAGCGTCGACTTCCCGTGAAACCCTCCCCCCACTATCAACGTCACCCCCTTCGGTACCCCCATCCCCGTCACCCGACCCCGGTTCGGCAGCGTGAACTCCCTCCTCAACGTCTCCGGCGAACGGAACGGTATCCCTCCCGCCAGGGGCCCCGGCTCCACGCCGCTCTTTCTCGGCAATATGCTCTCGTCCGCCACAAACGCCACCAGCCCGGCCTCGTCCAGCATTCCTCTCAGGCAGTCCGCGTCCTCCGCCGCGAGCACGTGTCTCGTCACCGAGTCTCCGTCCACCCTCTCGTACAACAGCGACGCATGCACCGCCGCTGGCAGCCTCCGCACCAGGATATCCTCCGCCTCCCGACCCAGCACCCTTCGTCCTGCCGCCGGCAACCCCACCAGGAACCGCACCTCCACCGACTCCCCGTCTACCAGCACAGCGCTCCGTTCCAGCATCTCCTGTCCGGGGAGCATCGCGGGTCTCATCCCCCCGTCCCTCGTCGCCACCTTCCTCAGAGCCCTGATCCACGACCTCAGTATCCAGTCCCGCAGCGCTATCTCCCGGGACCGTGACTCGAAGAGATGTGCCGGGAAGCGCGCCGCCCTTTGCGGTAGCCTGACGTGCACTCGGCTCGGCGAGGCGAATGGGTCCCCCTGTACGTGGTCGATGTTCAGCGTGAACACATCGAACGCGAACCGTTGCCCGCTCAGTTCCTTGTACGCCCCGTACCCCCGACCGTCGATTCCCCTCAGTATTGCCCTCAGTCTCTCCATGTCTCCATCAGCGCCCGTCTTTTATTTCCAGCGAAAATGTGAGAAAACTATATCAGCCGCTCGGGCGCCCCGAAAGCCCGACTCCCGCCAATCATCCGCCCGCCAAGGAGCCAATATGGAGACCGGACCCGCCCGACAGCTGCCCAACTCCGTCCTGCCCCTCAGGTACCGCCTCGCCCTCACCCCCGACCTGCTGGACTTCACCTTCGAAGGCCGCGTCGATATAGATGTTCAGCTGCATGAAGCGGTCACCGACGTCGTCCTCAACGCCGCCGAACTCACTCTCCATGAGGCCACGCTGACCCAGGGCGACACGGTCATCCAGGCCCGCTCCCTCGCCGCCGACGAAGAGTCCGAGACCGCAACCATAGCCTTGGAGTCGGAGGCCGCGCCGGGCCCCGCCACCCTCTCCATATCCTATCGCGGCGTCCTCAACGACCAGCTCAAGGGCTTCTACCGCAGCCGCTACCAGGACGCCGATGGCAACGAACAATACCTCGCCACCACCCAGTTTGAGGCCACCGACGCCCGTCGCGCCCTCCCCTGCTGGGACGAGCCCGCCCTCAAGGCGACCTTCCAGGTCTCCATCACCGTCCCATCTCACCTCACCGCCGTCTCCAA
>JAAXHX010000476.1:0-1131 GCA_012270635.1 Dehalococcoidia bacterium
ACGACGCTCTACGAGACTTCGATGCCGTCATCGGTCTGGACCCCGACAGCGCGGAAGCGCTCCGGGGGAGGGGCGTCGCCCTCGGCAGCCTGGGACGCAACGAGGAGGCGATAGGGGAATTGAACAGGTCCCTGGAACTCGACCCCGGCAACGTAGAGACCCTCACCGCCAGGGGGCTGGCCCACACCAGCCTGGAGCGGCACGAGTTGGCCATAGCGGACTACACAAAGGTGATCGACCTGGACCCCCGCAACACCCGCGTTCTCTACAACAGGGGGACCGCCCGGATGGACTTGGGCCGGTACGAGAGAGCGGTTGAGGACTTCAACGCCATCATACGCATCGCCCCGAACGATATAGGGGCATACACGGGAAGAGGTTTCGCTCACACGCTGCTTGGTGAGCACGCGAAGGCGCTCAAGGACTACAACAAGGCTATCGAACTCACACCGGACGATCCGATGGCGTACTACTACAGAGGGCGCGCCCAGGCCGAACTGGGAGAGTTCCGAAGGGCGGTCGAGGACTTCGGGCGGGCCATCGCCCTCGACCCGGACAACGTCGAGTCTCTCCGCAACAGGGCAGCCTTGTACCGGGAGCTGGGCGAGCCGGACAAGGCGGTGTCGGACTACGACGACATCATCCGCCTCGAACCAGACGACGCATCCGTCCGCGAGGACAGGCGGCTGGCTCTAGAAGAGGCGGAGGGCCGTTGATCCGGCAGGCGGTTCGGCCTCATTAGGCCCGAAACGCAAAAAGCCGTACAGACACAGCCGGATGGGGAGAGGACATCGCATGTCGATGTCCTCTCCCCAAAGGTCTCGCCCCTAATTCCTGGATGAGGGGCTCAGCCTCGCTCTCTTATCCAAAGGCAGAGCGCGCCGTCAGACGGCGTGGCGGGCAGCGTCTTTGTCCGCGCCTATGCCGCCCCTGCCCCCGGCTGCGCAAGCAGCACGGAGTAGGCAGGCGTCATCACGTGGGTTACCGACAACCGGCCCGCGCCGTCGTACCCGGCGCGATAGGCGTACTCCGCCTTCGCGCCCCAGGGCACGTGCCCGCCGATGCGGACGGCTCCGCCCCTGGCCGTGCCGTCCCGCCCGCGAGCGCCGTGAACCACCATCCCGCTACGCT
>JAAXHX010000476.1:1191-1493 GCA_012270635.1 Dehalococcoidia bacterium
TTCCTCAGAACCACAGCCGACGGGCTGCGTTTGCCGTTCATGATCTGGGAGAGGTGACCTGAGCTGATGCCGGCCCGCCGTGCCACCTCGTTCTGGCTAACGTCGAGCACCTTCATCTGGTCCCATACGACCCTCTGGTCTATGCCGGGGCACTGGGCGGACTCGACCCTGACCGGGGACTGAAGCGCCGCTTCCACCTTGGCCTGGAGCTTCACCCCCATGTGCCTGTGGCCCCGCGCCACCTGGCTCATGTAGCTCAAGGACACGCCTACCTTCTCAGCCAGCTCCTTCAGGGTCATTCC
>JAAXHX010000477.1 GCA_012270635.1 Dehalococcoidia bacterium
TGTAAGAGAGGGTGTTGCTGGAGAAGTTAGGGGTCAGGGTACCGGGGCTGACGGTCAGAGCGGTAAGGGTAGGAGGAGCGTCATCGTCGGCGATGGTGACGGATATGGAGCTGGAGTCGGGGTCTAGGGACACGGCGGAGTTGGAAGGAGTGCCCATGCTCACGGTGAAAGACTCATCGCCCTCGTCCAGAGAGTCTTGCGTGATGGAGATTGCAGCGGTTTTGGTCGACGTGTATCGCGTATTCCCGCCGACGTCAATCTTGGAGAAGTCTGCCTCGGAGAAGCTTAGAGTGGCATCCAGGGCTGTGTAATCATCGCCGGCGGTGGCGGTGCCGTCGGAGGTGGCTAGGGGAATGGTGACCTCGCCGTGGGGCTTTTTGTCCGACTCGGTGGTAATGGTGATGGTCGCCGTGGTATTGCCCGCACTCTCGCCCACGGGGTTGGGGGATACCGACAGCACGGCCTCCGAGTCGGGGAAATCATCGTCCTTCACCACGATGGTGGCTACCCCTTCGGTTGCGTCGATGGCGTACCAGGCCTCGGGCTTGATCTTCATCTCGATCTTGGAATGCTTCTCCCAGACAGCGTCGGTGACGGTATCGACGGAGAAGGTTGCGGAGGTCTGGTCTACGTCAATCTCTCGGAGAGGGGCTGTGCCCTCGATGGTGTCGGACAGCAAGTCCCCGTGTCCCTCACCCTCTACGACGTCCAGTTCGTCCATGGCTACCCGTACTTCCAAGATATCCCCCGCGGCTGCGGACCTCTCGATTTCGAACTGAAGGGAATCTCCCTCGGAGGCGGGGTCGGAGGTCAGGGTTCGGATGCTGACGGTGGGCTTGGCCCTGGATATGACCAGAGTGTAGTCCTGCTCGGCGGTCCCCCTGGCAACCCGGACCTTCAGGGTAGTCTCCCCGATACCGAGATACGCCTGGTGACCGGCAGCCGTATCATCGAGATCGTCGAGGGTATTGTTGGAAGAGTCCAAGAATGAGACGGTGGCCCCGGACTCTGCGGTGGCGTTAACGGTAATCAGGTGGGTGCCGTACCCGATATCGGGTACGGTGTAGGAGAGGGTGTTGCTGGAGAAGTTAGGGGTCAGGGTGCCGGGGCTGACGGTCAGAGCGGTCAGGGTGGGAGGGGCGTCATCGTCGGCGATGGTGACGGATATAGAGCTGGAGTCAGGGTCGAGGGACACGGCGGAGTTGGAAGGGGTACCCATGCTCACGGTGAAGGACTCATCGCCCTCGTCGACCGTGTCATTAAGTACGGATATGTCTAC
>JAAXHX010000478.1 GCA_012270635.1 Dehalococcoidia bacterium
CCAGTACACGGACGAGAATGCCCGGGAGATGGTGGAGCACTTCATCAGCCAGAACGGCCACGTGACCTAGGCCCCAGCCGAGACATTCACAGCTTCAAAGGTTGCCTACGCCCGCGAAAGACCTATGCTTTGGAAGTACGTTTCACTTCTCGCCGCACAGGCCTTAGTCGCACCCCTGCCTAGAAGCATCGGATATTTCATCGCCCGCATCGTTGCGGACCTCTCCTTCCTGATGGCCAAACGCTCCAGAGCGAACATCTCGGAGAACCTGCGCCACGTCCTCGGCCCCGATTGCGACGAAGACCTCCTCAACCACTGCGCGCTGGAGGTCTCCCGGAACACGGCGCGAAACATCTTCGATCTGATCAGCATGCCGCGCTCGGACCCCGGGTCCCTGGAGAGGGCGGTCTCCATTCGCGGCTGGGACCACATGGAGAGCGCGCTGGCCCGGGGCAAGGGGGTGGTGCTGGCATCGATCCACATGGGCAACATGGACATGTCCATCCAGGTAATCAGGGCTCGGGGGGTGGACCTCACCATCCTGGCGGAAGTCGAGGAGCCGGAACAGCTATACCGGAAGACGCGGCAGCTGCGGGGATTCAACGGCATAACGATTCTCCCGGTGACCTACTCGGGGATCAAGGAGGCGATGAAGAAGCTGCGCCAGGGAGAGGTTGTGGCCATAGCCTGCGACCGGGCGATCCAGGGCAGCGGGCAATATCGAGAATTCTTTGGCAAGGAAGCGCTGCTGCCCATCGGGGGGATCGAGATGGCTTACCGAACGGGGGCGGCCATAGTGCCGGCCTTCACGGTGAGGAAGGGCGGCAACAGTTTCTCAATGCACTTCGAGCCGCCCATCCACCTGGACCGTCGAGGCGGAAAGGCAAAGAGCATAGAGTCGGGGCTGACGAGGATCGTGGCGTTGATGGAGGACTACATATCCCGGCATCCCGACCAGTGGATGGTGTTCGAACCGATCTGGCGGGAGGAGACCTCCGTGCCCATGAAGACGGCGTCACTGACCGACGGGCGGAGGGCCTTGAACGGCGTCGGCCACAGGGTGTCGAGCCCCAACGGGCGCCAGGCTCGAGGGCAGACCCCCATACCCCCCGCTCCCCCTTCAAAGCTTTGAATATAGGATTCGTATCGATATATGACTTCGGCTATCCCGGCGGCGTCAACCTTCACGTGGCGAACCTTGCGGACCAGTTCGCGAGGTCGGGGCACAGGGTCAGGATCATCGCTCCGTGCTCGAAGAAGAGCGACCAGTTCGGCGCCGACAAGCTGATCCCTCTCGGCTGGTCCATCCCCCTGCACACCGCCGGCACCACCGCCCGCATCGTCCTATCGATGCGCCTCGCCAACAAGGTCAAGCCCGTCCTGGAACGAGAGAACTTCGACCTCATCCACTACCACGAACCCCTCTGCCCCACCCTTCCCACCACCATCCTGAGGCACTCCAGGGCCGTCAACGTGGCCACGTTCCACGCCTTTCACGGCAACCGCAGGGTCATTGGAGTGTCCAGCGCCGACAGGCTTTACACGCTGTTCAACAGGTACGTGAGGAAGAACTGGCTCAGCCGTCTTCACGCGAAGATAGCGGTATCCCAGGCGGCGCTGGAGTTCGTGTCCAAGCACTTCCCCGGCGACTACAACATCATCCCCAACGGCATCGACCTGGAGCGGTTCAACCCCTCCGTAAAGCCCCTGGAGCGGTACGACGACGGCTATGTGAACATCCTGTTCGTGGGCAGGATGGAGAAGCGGAAGGGACTCAAGTACCTGCTAAGGGCATATTCCAAGCTGAAGTGGGACTACCCGAAGATCCGGCTCCTGATAGTGGGGCCGGGGGGCATGGACTCGGATTCGGCGCGGACCCTGGGGGAGCGGAACCCGAAGGACGTGGTGATAGTGGGAAACGTCCCCCATGAAGAGCTGCCCCGCTACTACCGCACCGCGGACATCTACTGCTCCCCGGCCACGGGCAAGGAGAGTTTCGGGATAGTGCTGCTGGAAGGGATGGCGTCCAAGGCGGCCGTGGTGGCTTCGAACATCATCGGCTATGCGGGAGTGATGACTGACGGCGTCCAGGGGTTCCTGGTCCCCCCGAAGGACGACGGGGCCCTGGCCTCGGCGCTGGCGCGGCTCATCGAAGACGAGGGCCAAAGGCAGGCCATGGCAAACCGGGGCCTGGCGCACGTCCAGGAGTTCAGCTGGGACAAGGTCGCTGCCCGGGTAATGCGGGTCTACCAGGAAGCCCAGACCGTCCACAGAGGCGGCGCTTCTCCCGCTTCACCATAAGCCCTCCACCCCTCCCTGTTATAATGCAGCGCCGCATCAATTAGACTCCGGCATGAATAGCGACAAAAAATCCTCCGGCTTCCTGGACACTGCCCGGCTGAGGGACAGGGCAAAGGAGCTGCTGACCGAGCGGTTCTCCAACCCCGCGGCCCGGGCGATGGCCCGCGTTGGGTTCACGCCGAACAGGGTCACGGTGGCCGGCGGCCTGATAGCGGTGGCCGCGGGCGCGGTGGCCGCCAAGGGTCGGCTGCCGGAAGCCGGGGCACTGGTCCTGGCAGCCGGCGCCCTGGACCTGGTCGACGGGGCGATGGCCCGGTTGACGGGCAAGCAGTCCAAGTTCGGGGCGGTGCTGGACTCCACCTTCGACAGGCTCGGGGAGGCGGCCGTGCTCTTTGGGCTGCTGGCCCTTTACAGCGGCCTGGGGCAGACGCCGTACGTGCTGCTGGTGTTCGCGGCCATGTTCGGCTCGGTGCTGGTGAGCTACATCAAGGCCCGCGCCGAGGGCGAGGGGATAGACTGCAACGTGGGGCTCCTGTCCCGGGGCGAGCGGGTGGTGTTGATGGGCCTGGGCCTGCTGATAAACCAGGTCCCCGCAGTGCTGCTGATATTGACCTTCTTCTCCTACGTGACCGCGGCACAGCGGCTCTGGAGAGTCAAGAAGGCCACCGACCGGACGACCTAGACGTCCTACCCCGCGGTGTCAGCGCCGATCATTGCCTTCAGGTAGGCATCGAGCATCGGGTCAAGGTCGCCTTCCAGCACAGCCTCGGGGTTGGTGGACTCGAAGCCTGAGCGATGGTCCTTCACCAGCTTGTACGGGTGCAAGACGTAGGAGCGGATCTGGTTGCCCCATCCCGGGTCCACGTGCTCGCCCTTGAGTCTCGCCTGCTCCTCAGCCTTCTTGTTGAGCTCTATCTCCAGCAGTCGGGACCGGAGGACTTTCATGGCGACCTCCCGGTTCTGGAGCTGGGAGCGTTCGTTCTGGCAGGTGACGACAATGCCTGTGGGAAGGTGGGTGAGCCTGACGGCCGTCAGGTTCTTCTGGACGTGCTGACCCCCGGCGCCGCTGGCCTTGAAGTAGTCGGTCTTGACGTCGTCCGGGTCTATGGTGATCTCGACGTCATCCTCGGCCTGGGGCAGGACCTCGACGAGGGCGAAGGAAGTGTGCCGCAGGTGGTCGGCGTCAAAGGGAGAGAGCCTGACGAGGCGGTGGACGCCCCTTTCAGACTTGAGGTAGCCGTAGGCCCATGCGCCGTCTATCTCCAGGGTCACGCTCTTGATGCCGGCCTCTTCGCCGGGGGAGAGGTCCAGGATGCGAGTCGGGCGGCCCTTGTCGTCGCTCCAGCGCAGATACATGCGCATGAGCAGCTCCGCCCAGTCCTGGGACTCGGTGCCCCCGGCGCCGGCGTGAATGGCGACCAGGGCAGCGTCGCGGTCGTACTTGCCGTTGAGGGCCAGGTTGAACTCCAGGCGCTCTAGACGGGAGCGGAGCCCGGAGATTTCAGCGCCGATTTGCCCCTCCAGGGACAGGTCGCCCGTTTCGACGGACAGGTCAATCAGGCCGGCCAGGGTTTCGACGCTGGTCTCAAGCTCGTCCCAGAGGGCGATCTCCTCGTTGAGCCGGGAGAGGCGCCGCATGGTGGCCTGGGCAGAGGCGGGGTCGTTCCATAAGTCGGGCCTGGAGGCCTCTTTCTCCAGGGCCTCGACGTCCCGCTTCTTGCCGGAGATGTCAAAGACGGTCCAGAAGGTATGCGGTCCTGGTACGCAGCCGTTCTATTTCGCGCTTCTGCTCTTCCATTTGACACTCTTCCCCGGACCCGAAGGGTATGGATGGTATATCGAGTCTACTGATTTTAGCACCATTTGCCAGGCGCCAAGGGCGCGATCTTGCCTGCTGCGGTCAGATGGGCCTGCCGGGTGGGTTCGGGGATGCGGTATTTCGGGGCGCAGGCGAGAACGATGCTAAGGGCGGACGCCAGGTCGACCTTGTGCCCCACGGACACGAATATGGGACGGGTCCCGTCCCGGGTCCTCAACGCTGCGCCTATCACCTCCTCGCCGTCCTTGAGGTCGGTGTGGGCGCCCCTGGCTCGGCCCGGCTCCCGGAACCTGCCGGTGAGCCTGGACTTGGCGCACCCGATGGCCGGGACGTCGAAGAGCAGGCCCAGGTGACAGGCGATGCCGAAACGTCTCGGGTGGGCGACACCCTGGCCGTCCACCAGGAGCACGTCGGGGCGGACGGTCAGGCTTTCGAGGAGTGGGGCCAGGACGGGGGTCTCCCGGAAGGACAGGAGCCCCGGCACGTAGGGAAAGGAGACTTCCGCCCTTAGGACCCGGCGCTCAACGGTTTGCAGGTCGGGGTAGGTCAATACCACTGCCGCCGCCGTGGCCAGTCCGTCGGGGGCCACACCGGAGATATCGAGGCCGGCGACAAATCGGGGCTCCGCTTCGATGGGACGGGTATCGACCTGGGAGGCGAGGCGGCGCTGGACGGCAGCTGCCTCGGAGGGAGAGAGGGTCCAGGAGTGGAGGTGTCGGGCTTTCACGGGGGTGATGGTAGCATGGGGGGCCGTCCCCACGCTCATACTTCAACAGGCTCAGCACGAGCGGGGCCACTAGGGATGGATTCCCGATCGGGGTCGAGAATGACGGGGGGGGATGGATTCCCGATCGGGGCCGGAATGACGGAGGAGGGAGAGGGGAGGGGGCACGGGAGGGTTTCCGTTGGTATAATAGGGTGGGGCGTGGGAGGGAAATTGACGCTCCAATAGCCTTGTGTTATATTCCCGCGACTTTCAGGGTCGACAGAAGTAGCTAGCGCGAGAGGTAATACGCATAGTCCGAGACTATAAAACCAACGGCAGGATACGAGCGCGCGAGGTCTTGGTCATTGGCTTGGACAACGAGCAGATCGGCGTAATGCCGGTGCCCGAGGCGATCAGGATCGCCCGCGAAAGCGGTGTCGACGTGGTGGAGGTGGCCCCTAACACCGACCCCCCGGTCTGCCGCCTGATGGACTACGGAAAGTTCCGCTACGACCAGGCGAAGAAGGAGCGGGAGGCCAAGAAGGCCCAGAAGTCCTCCGGGATGCGGGAAGTGCGGATGAGGACGCGGATAGGGGACCACGACATGCAGCGCAAGACCGGCAAGATACGCGAGTTCCTGGGCGAAGGAGACAAGGTGAAGGTCTCGGTCCAGTTCAGGGGAAGGGAGATGACCCACCCGGAGATCGGGAACCAGCTCCTTGGCAAAGTGGCCAGGTCTCTAATGGACAGCGCGCGGGTCGAGACCCCGCCAATAATGGAAAGACGAATGATGAGCATGGTGCTGGTGCCGGGCCGCAGGGACGGGAACCAGGCCTCCGCTCCCGAGCAGACAGATGCCAAAACTGAAGACGCATAAGGGCGCCAAGAGGCGCTTCCACATAACCGGTACAGGGAAGGTAATGCGCGCCAAGGGCGGAAAGAGCCACCTGCGGCGTAAGAAGCCCAAGCGGGTCAAGAGCCTGTACGCCGAGATGCACCCCATCTCCCCGAGCGACAAGCGCAAGATAGCGAAGACCCTGCCCTACGGCCTGCCATAGCAAGGGTCTCGACGCCCCTGAACCGTTCGTGAATCCCGATTTCGGAGAACTACATTGCCACGGGTAAAAGGCGGCCCCACAACCCGACGAAGACACAAGAAGATCCTGAAGCTCACACGTGGGCAGAGGGCAAGCAAGAGCACCCTCTTCCGCAGGGCCAACGAGGCGATGCTGAAATCGCTCAGCTATGCCTACAGGCACCGCCGGGAGAGAAAGCGGGACTTCCGACGGCTCTGGATTGCCCGCATCAACGCCGCCGCTCGGAGCGAGGGCCTGTCCTACAGCTCTTTCATGCACCTGCTGAAGGAGCGGGACATCAGGCTGGATCGGAAGGCTCTGGCGGACATCGCGCTTCGGGACCCGGCGGGGTTTTCGAAGCTGGCCGCCGAGGTGCGTGGGGGCTGATCGGGCCCGCCCCCTCCAGCTCATACTTCCACAGGCTCAGCGTGAGCGGCCCC
>JAAXHX010000479.1 GCA_012270635.1 Dehalococcoidia bacterium
CCCCTGGACTCGCTCACGGACATCCGGAACGACATAGCGACGGAGCTGATGAACGCCGGGATCCGGGTGGAGATGCACCACCACGAGGTGGCCACCGGCGGCCAGAGCGAGATCAGCATCCGGTTCGACACCCTCACCAGGACGGCCGACAAGGCCCTGCTCTACAAGTACATCGCCAAGAACGTGGCCAAGGGTCACGGCAAGACCGTGACCTTCATGCCCAAGCCGATATTCGGCGACAACGGCACGGGGATGCACGTGCACCAGAGCCTGCGAAAGGACGACGTCAACCTGTTCTACGGCGACGGCTATGCCCACACCAGCGATATGTGCCGCAACTACATAGGCGGGCTGCTGTCCCACGCCCCGGCGCTGATGGCCTTCTGTGCGCCCGGGACCAACTCCTATAAGAGGCTGGTGCCCGGCTACGAGGCCCCGGTGAACCTGATCTACTCCCACAGGAACCGGAGCGCGTGCATCAGGATACCCGCTTACTCCACTTCGCCCAACGCCGTGCGGATAGAGTTCCGCCCCCCCGACCCGACGTGCAACCCGTACCTCGCCTTTTCCGCCATGCTCATGGCGGGGCTGGACGGGATCGAGAACAAGAGGGACCCCGGACAACCCATGGACGTCGACCTGTACGAGCTATCCGCGGAGGAGGCCAAAGGCATTCCCCAGGTGCCCGGCAGTCTCGAAGAGTCTCTCAAGGCCCTGGAGGACGACCATGACTTCCTGCTGAAGGGGGGAGTCTTCACACCCGACCTGATAGAGACGTGGATAGAGTACAAGCGCATAAACGAAGTGGACCCCGTGAGAATGAGGCCCCACCCGTACGAGTTCGCCCTGTACTACCACGGCTAGAAACGGCCTCGGCAACGGCAACCTGCGCGGCGCGCAGGTTGCCGTTGCGCGTTGACCGGGGAGGAGTGGAAATGATAGAGAAGCTGTTCGACCTCACCGATAGGGTGGCCATAGTCACGGGGGCGTCCTCGGGGTTCGGGGTGGTGTTCGCCCACGCCCTGGCGGAGGCGGGCGCCGACGTGGTGGTGGCGGCAAGACGCAAGGAACGGCTGGAGCAGACCGCCGAGGGCGTCCGGGAGCGCGGACGCCGCTGTCTCGTGGTCCAGACCGACGTTTCGCAGGAAGACCAGATAGACGCCCTGGTGTCACAGACCATGGAGGAATTCGGCAGAATCGACATCGTCGTAAACAACGCCGCCCGGGGCGGCATGGCCATGTGGGCCGAGACCACCACCCTGGAGGAGTACCGCACCATCCTGGACACCAACCTGATCGGCGTGTTCATGCTCACGCAGAAGGCGGGGAAGGTGATGCTGGACCGGGGGTGGGGGAGGATCATAAACATCTCGTCGGTGGAGGGGGTGCAGGCCGCGCCGGAGAACGACCCCAGCCTGGGATATTGCACCGCCAAGCACGCCATGGCCGGCCTGACCCGAGAGACGGCCAAGCAGTGGGCCAAGCGCGGCGTCACGGTCAACCAGATCGGGCCCGGGTTCTTCCACACGGAGTTGACCGACCGGTTCCTCAGCCACGCCGACGTCAAGGCCCAACTGGAGGCCCTTTCGCCGATGAACAGGGTCGGACAGCCGGAGGAGCTGGTCGGGCTGCTGCTCCTCCTGGCCTCGGAGAACTCCAGCTACATAACGGGCCAGACCATCATGGTGGATGGCGGCTGGAGCATCTGGTAGGGACTAATTGGACCGGGGCACATGCCAAAGGTTAGGGGTGCCATACAATTAGTGGAGAAAGACGGCTGGAAATTTGCACGGATGCGCGGCAGCCATCGCATAGACAAGCATCGGGATAAGAAGGGCATTGTTGTCATCGCGGGCAATGAAGGGGTAGATATGCCGAAGGGGACATGGAACAGTGCGCTGAAACAGGCCGGATTGAAGTAAGATAAGGCTGTTATGAAATACACCGTCATAATAGAGAAAGGGCCCACCAGTTATGGGGCGCATGTTCCCGACTTGCCGATCTGTGTGGCTGCCGCCGAGTCTCAAGAGGAAGTGCGCAAGCTCATCGCGGAGGCCGTGGAACTGTATGTAGAGGAAATGAAGAAAGACGGCCTTCCCTTGCCGGACCCTCAGTATTCCGGGATTGCAGAGCCTCGCGCAGAGTATGGGCATGAGGACGAGGTGGAAACCATGGAGGTCGTAGTCCCGTGAGGAGGCGACTGGCTAGTTGTACCGGGACATGGCCTCCTCCAGCCCGCCGGACAGGACGCAGCCTATGGCCTC
>JAAXHX010000480.1 GCA_012270635.1 Dehalococcoidia bacterium
AGTAAGGCGTGCTGTCGAAACGCATTGCCCGTCCCTCGCTGTACGGTCGTGTCCCTGGCCCCGCCACCCGACTTTATCACTAAACCCGCCTCCCTGTCCCCACTTTCAGCCGTCCCTCCTATGGCGTCCCGCAAGCGGCATCGGTAAGATGCCTATAGGTCCCTCGCCCCCTGACCCGCGGTCCGATTTGACAAAGGGAAGGTGAACAATGCCGCCCGAGCACGCATCCTCCAAAGCCCCCTTTCCCGACCACTGGGTCGACGGCGTTGACCCCACAGAGCCGGCCCTTCAGGTGCACCGTTACGCCGAAGGCACATGGATCATGCGCCAGTCGCTGCTGGACCACTGGGAGGCGCCCTTCATATATCTCTTCGCCGGTTCGGAGCGGGCCATCCTCTTCGACACCGGTGCCCCTGGCAAGCTCCCCCTCCGGCAGACCGTCGATCAGCTGGTCGGCGGCGACTTTCCCCTCATCGTCGCTCACACACACTCCCATTTCGACCACCTGGCAGGGGACTGGCAGTTCGAGGACCGGGAGAACGCCAAGATTGTCAGGCACACCCCCGAGGAAGTCGCCGCCTTCTTCGGCATGACCCCCTGGCCCGTCACCCCGGCAACCGTGGACCTGGGAGGCCGCATCATCGACCTCATTCCCATCCCCGGCCACGACGTGGCGGGCATCGCAACCTACGATCGGGCCACGGCTATCCTCGTCACCAACGACTTCCTGTACCCCGGACGCCTCTACGTGCGCGACTTTCCGGCCTACCGGGCCAGCCTGGAGCGGATGATCGAGTTCACCGGTTCCCGACCCGTATCCTGGGTCCTGGGCTGCCACATAGAGATGACGACGGCGCCGGGCGTCGACTACGAGCAGTCCGCGCCCACTCACCCTGACGAACACCCCCTGGAGTTGGGGATCGAGCACCTGAGGGAGCTGTGGGAAGCCGTCCGGGACATGGGCCTCGAGCCGCGGCTCGAGGTCCACGACGACTTCATCATCGTCCCCCGACCGGCCTGACGGCTATCTAACGTAGTCCCTCGTCAGCTTCTCGTAGAGGGC
>JAAXHX010000481.1:0-255 GCA_012270635.1 Dehalococcoidia bacterium
GCGGGGAGCGGCCGCCCTCCGGTCGCATCCGCCGCCGGATGCACAAGGCCTTGGCAACAAACACCAAGAGCTTTGCGACATGGAGGTTTGCAATGGACAACACCTATCACATCGACGGACTGAGCGGGATGGAGCCCCTCCAGGGCGCCGTCATGCCCGAGGACTTTCCCCAGAGGCTGGAGCGCCTCAAGGAGGCCAGCGGCCTCTCCTGGCGCGGCCTGGCCAGGGTCATCGGCATCGACTACAAGCTGCTGC
>JAAXHX010000481.1:465-616 GCA_012270635.1 Dehalococcoidia bacterium
CGAACAGACGAAAGAGGCCCAGGGGCCGGGAGCTTGAAGAAGCCCTGGCCAAGTCCATGCCGTCCTACACCCCGCAGCATCGCAGGGCCGTGCTGAAAGGATTGCGCATCCTGGCCCGTGTCGCCATCCGCTCCTACATGGAGGAGAAGGC
>JAAXHX010000481.1:689-1014 GCA_012270635.1 Dehalococcoidia bacterium
CGTCCAACGTCGAGAACGGCGAGGACGACGGCACGGAGAAGAGCTGATGGGGTGCGAGGGGAAGCGGCTGACGCCCCGATGGGGTGCGCAGAATGGGGAGCGCAGCGACCTAGTAGAGGATCATGTTCGTTGGGACCAGCCGCTGGGCTTCCGGGTCCACCGCCAAGGCCAAGCCCTCAAGGGTATATGCCCCCAGCAGCGGAGGGGCCTCGTCCTCTCCGAAGACCACAATGGTCGTCACGCTCTTGCCGTCGATGGTCGCACGGGCCTCCCCGTACTCCATCTCGACGCGCCGCCCGTCAGCCACCAGGAACCCGCGCTTGTC
>JAAXHX010000482.1 GCA_012270635.1 Dehalococcoidia bacterium
CCGGACGAATTCCTAACCCTGGTCCTAGACTTCCTGGGGGACGGCTAACCCCCTCCCCCGTGTATAATCCCCCCCGAGGGACCGCGCCCGCGGGCAGGAGGAGGACGCCATGTTCATAGGCCACTTCACGGAGAGACCCTACCAGGACCCCAGGTCCGGCTATTTCGGCGCCACCGGCCTGCCCATCAAGGACCTCACCCTCAGCAACGAGATCTACGACCCCGAGGTCGGCGCGGACCTCTACAACCGCTACCTCGACGAGAAGATATACGCCGACGAGGCCGGCTTCGACGGCCTCATGCTCAACGAGCACCACTCCACCCCCTTCTGCATGGGCGGCGCCACCAACGTCGAGGCTGCCATCCTTGCCCGCATCACCAAGAACGCCAAGATCGTCCTCCTCGGCAACATCCTGCCGCTATGGGATGACCCCCTGTGGCTCGTCGAGCAGCTCGCCATGATCGACCTCATCTCCCGCGGCCGCCTCATCCCCGGCTGGGTCCGGGGCACGGGCCGGGAGATGGTCTCCCACAACATCCCCCCGGCCTACAACTGGGAGCGCTTCCAGGAGGCCCACGAGTTCGTCGTCAAGGCGTGGACCACCTCGGGCCCCTTCCGCTGGGAGGGCAAACACTACCACTACCGCTACGTCAACCCCTGGGTGAAGCCCTACCAGAAGCCGCATCCACCCATCTGGCTGCCGGGCGTCGTGAGCCGGGACTCGCTCATGTGGGCCGCGGAGAAGCGCATCCCCTACATCATGCTGGCTACGAAGCTGGAGCCTACCCGACAGGCCTTCCAGCTATACCACGAACGCGCCGCCGAGCTCGGCTACCGGTCGGGACCCCAGAACATCGGCTACCTCTGGAAGGTACACGTCGACGAGACCGAAGATCTAGCCGAAGAAGCAGCCCGCAAATACGTCCAGGGCCCGAGCAACCCCTTCCTGGCCGGCAACGAAGGCACCACTAACCTCGCCCTCGCCTCCCTCCCCGGAATGACCTCCCGAAAGCGGGTCCTGCCCACCCGACACGCCGCCACCAAGTACAGGGGCGGCGTCGAAAGCATCCCCTACGAGGAGCAGATCGAGAACTACAGCATCACCGCCGGCACCCCCAAGACGGTCCTGCCCAAGATCCGCTACGTCCTCGAGACCCTGCGCCCCGGCATAATCTTCTTCTGGGACGGCGACGGCGCCATGACCCACGAGGATCAGATGCGCAGCCTGCGCCTCATGGG
>JAAXHX010000483.1 GCA_012270635.1 Dehalococcoidia bacterium
TGCGGTACTCTTTGAAGGCTTCCAGGTGCCCGGCTACCGAGTCGAAGCCGCAGTCCATGGTGTCTAGGTAGAACTTGGATGCGCCGAGCTCCTGCCACTGCCTGATGTAGTCGGCGACGTTGGACATGGGGACTTCGTTGAGATTGATCTGGACGGCGATATCGATTTCGTCGGGGTTGCGGCCTGCCTCGGCGGCCGACTCCCGGATAACCTGGACTTTTGCCTTGGCGTCGTCGGCGCGGGAGGTGGTCGGGAACCAGGCGTCGCCCATGCGCCCGACGCGCTTGAGGACGGGGTAGACGTCGCCGCCGATCCAGATGGGAATGGGCTGCTGGACGGGGAAGGGATTCAGCCCAGCCTGCTTTATAGTGTGCCATCGGCCCTGGTAGTTGACCACCTTCTTCGTCCAAAGAGCGCGCATGACCTCGATCTGCTCCTCGATGCGCTTGCCCCGGTTGTGAAAGTCCTCGTTGAGGGCGTCGAACTCTATGGGATTCCAGCCTACGCCGATGCCAAGGACCAACCGGCCTCCGCTGAGCACGTCTACCTCGGCGGCCTGCTTGGCGACGAGCGCGGTCTGCCGCTGAGGCAGGATGACGATGCCGGTGATGAGCTTGATCCGAGTAGTAATGGCGGCGGCCCAACCGAGGAGGACAAGGATCTCGTGGAAGTTGTCGTCTATGTCGTAGAAGAAGTCCACCCCGATGTTCTTGTAGTGGGCTGTGTCCGCGCCGAGGACGTGGTCGTATACTACCAGGCCGTCGAAGCCCATCTCCTCGCTGGCCTGGATGAGTTCTTTGGCGGGTCCGGGGTCGGCGCCAATCTCGGTTTGGGGGAAAACTACGCCAAATTCCATGTCAGCCTCCTAAGCGCTGTGTCTATGCCTGTTTTACGCCCGTAAGTATGAAGCGGGTGGGGATGGGGTGGTCGGGAGCCATTACGTTCGCGAATCCCGCGGACTCCAGAAAAGTGCGCAACTCGCCCTGAGTGATCATACCGCAGCCAACCAGGGCCTCGTGAAGTTGGACGCCGGCCATCATCTGGTAGGCGGGATTGCCCCGGTAGTCCCTGGGGGAGTCGGGGTAGGGAAGCTCCGACACGACGATGACGCCGCCGGGGCGCAGGGCCCGGTATGCCCGGGACAATACGTTCCGGTAGGAGTCCGGCCCACCGACCTCGTGGAGGGTGACGTTCATGGTGACCACGTCGAAATCGGAGTCGTAGTCAATGGCATTGGCGTCGGCTTCCAGGACCCGGGCACGGTCGCCGACACCCGCGTCGGCCAGGGTGCGGAGTGCGAGGGCCGCGCTGGGAGCATCGTACTCGATGCCGAGGACCCGGGCTCTGGGGAAGCGCCCGGCGTAGTGGACGACGCCGTACCCGGCCCCCGAGCCGACGTCCAATATATCGATATCCAGGCCCGCAGGGTCATCGGTGGGCAGGACCTGGGGGAGGACAGTATCGGTGATGACGGCGTAGTCGGGCTTGGTCATGTTCTTGAGGGCTTCCAGGAGCCAGGGATCGTGCTCGCTTCTCGGCCAGACGCCGCCGGTGGGAAGATACTTGGGAAAGGCGTGAAAGTCCTGGTGGAGGGCGGCATTGAACTGCACTCGTCCCCCGAGGAACAGGGGGTCGGTGGGATCCAGGAGGAGGGAGTCCATGTAGGGAGCGAGCCGGTAGCCTGAGGCTTCGTCCCAGTCCAACATCTCGAAGGCGTAGGCCGCCCGACACCAGATGCCAACGTAACGAGGCGCGAAGCCGAGGGTATCGGCGAGGGCGGAATCGGTCGTGCCTTTAGAACCGGCCCGGGACACGGCTTCGAAGAGACCGGCCTTCAGGCCGATGTCGGCGATCCAGACAGCCTGGTATCCGAGAATGTAGTCGACCAGCATACGCCAGCCGGATTCCTTGGTTGCCTGGAGTGTCTTGGGATGCTCGATAGTCAAGGGCCGGACCCGTCAATTGAAGAAATCGGGCGGACGGGTAATAATACCCCGAAATCCAGCACGACGGGCAAGGTCTGCATATGTTCAAAATCGGGATAGATGTGGGAGGCACCTTCACGGACCTGGTGGTCACGAGGTCTGGGGAAGGGCCTCGGCTCTTCAAGACCCCCTCCACCCCCCAGGACCCCTCCGAGGGCGTAATGAACGGCCTGCGGGATGTGGCCTGGGAATACGGGTTGGAGGTCACGGAGCTGCTGTCGGACACGGCGATGGTTATCCACGGGACGACAGTGGCCACCAACACGCTGGTGGAGCGGAAGGGGGCCCGGGTGGGGCTTATCACCACGGGCGGGTTCCGGGACCTGCTGGAGATGCGGGAGGGGATGAAGGAGGATAGGTACAACCTGAGGATGAAGCAGATGGAGGCGCTGGCGCCTCGCTACCTCCGGATCGGGGTGCCGGAGCGGACCCGGGCCGACGGGTCTATAAAGACGGAACTGGACGATGCGGCGGTGGTCGAGACGGTTGAGAAAATGCTGGAAGAGGGCGTCGAGTCCCTGGCGGTGTGCTTCCTGTTCTCCTACCTGAACCCGGAGCACGAGCGTCGAGTGGGGGAGATCATCGAAGACCTGGCCCCGGGGCTGTACACGTCCCTTTCCCACGAAATCCTGCCCCAGATCAAGGAGTTCGACAGGTTGAGCACCACGGTGGTGAATTCCTATGTCGGGCCGGTGTTCGGGAGATACCTGACCCGGCTGAAGGAGCGCCTGGCCACCTTCAGCGAGTCCAACGACATCCTGATTATGCAGTCCAATGGGGGCGTTACCCCTATCGACGATTCCAAGAACCAGGCAGTTAAAGCAATTCTGTCGGGGCCGGCGGGGGGCGTTGCCGGGGCCAAGAGTTTCGGGGAGCTGGTGGGCGAAAGGAACCTGATAGGGTTCGACATGGGCGGCACGAGCACCGACATATCGCTCATCGAGGACGGCGTCCCCCACGTGACGACGGAGCAGTTTGAGGGCGGCTGGAAGGTGGCCGTGCCGATGATCGACATCCACACCCTCGGGGCGGGGGGTGGAAGCATCGCCCGGGTAGACCCCGGGGGCATCCTGAGGGTGGGCCCCGAGAGTGCGGGCGCCGAGCCGGGGCCGGCATGCTACGGCAAGGGCGGAGACCGGCCCACGGTCGCGGACTCCAACCTGGTCCTCGGATTCCTTTCGGAGACGAACTTCCTGGGAGGCCGGGAGTCCCTGGACAGGGCCAGGGCCCAAGAGGCGATAGACAAGCATCTGAACGGTCTTGGCATGACGACGGTGGAGGCGGCGTACGGAGTGCACCGGGTGGTGTCGACGAACATGGCGGAGGGGATCCGGCTGCTGGCAGCCAGACGGGGCGTCGACCCCCGGGACTTTTCACTGCTCGCCTTCGGGGGGTCGGCGGGGTTGCACGTGAGCGAAATAGCCCGGCAGCTGCACATCGAGCGGATATACGTGCCCGCGACGGCACCGGTGCAGTCGGCGTATGGGATGCTCTCGACGGACCTGCGCTACGACTTTTCCCTGTCCCATCCCGCCAGCCTGGACGGAATAGACCTGGGCGAGGTAAGACGCCTGGCCGCCGAGATGGAGGAGAGGGGCCGGGTGAGGCTGCGGGAGCAGGGACTGAAAGACCAGGAAATACGGGCGTCGGTGTCGGCGGACATGCGATACCTGGACCAGATCTTCGAGGTGAACGTACCGGTACCCGACCTGTCGCAGGAGGACCCGGCGGTACTGGAGCAGTGGTCGGTGAACCTGCACCGGCGATACCAGGAGCTGTATTCGTACCAGCAGTCGGACCAGGAGATCAGGCTGGTGACGCTGAGGGCGTCGGTGTTCGGGACTCTGCCATCGGTGGACCTGCCCAGGCCGGGGCCCGGGGGCCGGGTGGAGGATGCCCTAAAGGGAACGAGGAATGTCTACCTGGGCCGGTGGACCGAGGTCCCGGTGTACGACACGGACAAGCTGCCCGCTTCCTGGGAGATGGAGGGCCCCGCGATCATGGAGTCGGACTTCACGACGATACTGGTGCAGGCAGGAGACGCGGCCATGGCCGACGGCTACGGCGGCCTGCGGATGCAGGTGGCTATAGAAGAGGACGAGGCGGAGGCCGACAAGGAGCAGGGGGGCAGGCCCGACCCCATAACCGTGGCCGTCGTAGAGAGCCGGCTGAACACCATCGCCCTGGAGATGGCTGAGGTGATGATCAGGACTTCGATGTCGCAGATCCTGAATTCCAGTCGAGACTTTTCTACGGCGATAATCGACGCGGACTGCCAACTGGTGGCCCAGGGCGAAGGGATCCCGGTGCACATAAGCGCCCTGCCCTTGGCGGGGGCCGCAGTCAAGCGGTACTTCGGGGAGCGGATATACGAAGGGGACATGTTCGCCCTGAACGACCCGTATTTCGGGGGGAGCCACATCCCCGACATAACGGTGATCCTACCGATCTTCTACGA
>JAAXHX010000484.1 GCA_012270635.1 Dehalococcoidia bacterium
TCCAGGGCGTCTTTGTTTCTGAGCGAGGGGAGTATGAGGGCGGATACGGTCATCCTGAGCCTGACGGCGGCGACCCAACGCCAGAGGAGCAAACCAAGACCCACCAGTATGAGGGCGAGGGCCTGATAGGGCAGCAAGTCGAGCCACTGGGCCCGGGAGGCGAGGGCGGCCTGTTGCTGGCCTATGGGATCGTCGGGTGGGGCCGAGATTCGGGTCTCGAGGGAGACGGAGTAGACCTCGTTGGCAGTTTCGGAGAGGCCGATCCAGAAATAGACGGACAGGGCGATGACGCCCAAGCCGGCGGCTATGAGGAAGAGCGCGGCGAGGGTGAGGAGGGGGCCTCGGAAGGCCTCCCTTTCCAGTTTTTCTATGGCGGGCTGTGAAATCACGTCGGGTCCCGGGCACCGGAAGCGGGCTCATGCTTCGCACGCGATTATAAGGGTCGAGGGAAGGGGGTACACCTGCTCATCGATGGTGAGTGGGTACCGTGCTGCCGAAGGATAATTCGGTTACCGCCCGTCCCTGTTTCTGGAATACTGAGGGAATACCGTGCCCCTGGATTCCGGCTAGGGCGCCGGAATGGCGGAGGGAGTGGGGTCGCGCCCGAGGCGTATCTTCGACGGGTCACGTAGACCACGGTCTCCCTCTTATGGGAATCGTCTGGGCCACTTGTAGCCGGTCTTGCGACTGGTCCCGACCCGCAGACACAAATCCCTCATGTTAACCCCTGGGGACTGGGCCGGGATAACGGACTCTTTGGTTTGAGAAGTGATGGTCTCCACCTTCCATGGCATGGGAGCCCTCCTAGATAGGATTTCCATGCCTGTTGGTGTAACCTATCTCCCCGAACGGGTGTTGCCTACGTCTCCGGTCTGTACACCCGTCGGAGGAGAGGGGATACCTGACACCCCATGCAATTTGCCTTCACACCTGAAGAGACCGCCTTTCGCCGAGACCTTCGTGAGTTCCTGAAAGCCGAACTGCCCTCTGACTGGAAGGGCGCCGACGAGTACGGCCGCACCGACGATACGGAGTTCGAGCGGCACATGCGCCGGCGCCTCATCGAAAGGGGTTGGCTCACCATGGCTTGGCCCCGGGAGTACGGTGGCCGGGACGCCTCCAGCGTCAAGATGGCCATCTTCGCGGAGGAGATGATGTACCACGATGCCCCCGGCAAGGACAGCTCGGGCGTCGGGCTCCTGGCCCCGGCCCTCATGCGACACGGCACACCCGAGCAGAAGCGAAAGTACCTGCCGCCCATAGCCAACGGCGAGGTGACCTGGGCCCAGGGCTTCAGCGAACCGGAGTCGGGCTCCGACCTCGCCTCCCTGCAGACCCGGGCCGTCAAGGATGGCGACGACTACCTGATCACCGGCCAGAAGATCTGGTCCAGCGGCGCTCACCTCGCCGATTGGATGTTCGTCCTAGCCCGCAC
>JAAXHX010000485.1:0-1711 GCA_012270635.1 Dehalococcoidia bacterium
TCAAGCTCTTCCTTGCTTCCCTCAGAGGCAAACGCCCCCCGATTGTCGCCCCGGTAGCCAAGGAGCCGAAATATGACCTGCCGACGGTGAAAGGTCAGCTGGCAGCCGCGACCAAGCTGATACCCAGCCTCGGGAGCCTCTCGATTGAAAAGTGCTGGGCGGGATACATAGACATCACCCCCGACCTAGTTCCCATCCTGGGGCCCGTGGATAGGCCGCAAGGTCTCTACCTGTCCATGGGGTACAGCGGGCACGGGTTCGGCCTCGGGCCGGTGGTTGGGAAGCTAACCGCGGACCTGATAGTCGATGGGAAGACGACGCTGCCGTGGGAGCATTTTTCGGCAAGCCGGTTCGAAAAGGGCCCTACACCCATGCCGACCCGGCTAATGTAAGCAAGGGTCTGGGGAGCGGCTAGTCGAGGGTTGAATACGGCTCGGTGGGCGGATACTGGCTGTCGGGTATGACCATCACCTTGCCGAACACCCGACGCTCCAGGAGATGCGCTACGGCATCTCGCACCTGGGATAGGGGATAGACCTGGTCTATCACCGCCCGGAGCTTGCCTTCGGAGACCAGGCGCAGGCACTCGACTAGCTCCTGGTGGGTGCCCATCACCGACCCCATGACGGTGGTCTCCTTGAATAGCATTCGGGCCACGTTCACCGTCGCCCAGTTACCCAACGTGCAGCCGCAGTTGACGAACCGCCCCCCGACGGCCAGGGCCTCGATGCTCTCCTCCGCCAGGTTGCCGGACAGGCTGTCCACGACGATGTCCACCCCGTATCCGTCGGTCAACCGCATGACCTCCTCCCGGATGGAGGACGTGGAGTAGTTGATAACGTCGTCCGTGCCCAGCTTGCGGGCCTTCTCCAGCTTTGCGTCGGAGCCCGCGCTGGCAATCACCCGGGCGTGGAATAGCTTGGCGATCTGGATGCCGGCTATTCCGACGCCGCTGCCGGCGGCGTTAACCAGGACGTCGTCTCCCGGTCGGACCCGGCCCCGGGCAACCAGCATGTGCCAGACCGTCATGAAGATAATGGGCAGGGACGCGGCGTCTATGAGGGATACGGAGTCGGGTACGGGGATGACGCTCTGCTCGGGGACCAGGACGTACTCGGCGAGACCCCCGTCCCTGCCGCTCCCGAACCCCGGCTTGTCGGGGCAGAGGTTGTCCCGGCCCGTCAGGCAATACCGGCAGCGGTTGCAGCTGACACCGGGGTAGACCATCACCCTGTCCCCTTCCGAGACCTTGGCGACGCCCGGCCCCACCTGGTCGACTACTCCGGCCATATCCGCCCCGGGAGTTATGGGCTTGTCCCGGATGGCGGAACGGGGCGCCTTGGCGGCCCAAGCGTCCAGGTGGTTCAGGCCGCAGGCCTTGACCTGGACCACCACGTCGCCGGGGCCGGGCTCGGGGCGGGGAATATCCCGGTATTCGAACCTGTCGAGCCCGTAGCCCTCATGAACCCGCACCTCTTCCTTCCAGGACTCGTGGTCGTCTACCATGTAGTGGGACATGTAGTCGCCGCTAGTGATCAGTTGCACTGCTTTCATAAGCGCCTCGCCGTTGCCCGTGGGGCCAATCCTACTCCTGCTCGGTGACGGGGATGTACTGCCGGGACTCCCTGGTGATGATGCTGGTGGCGTGGAATGCGTTGTCGGGTTCCAGGCTGCCCTCCAGGACCACCTCCACGGACGGGACGTCGAACTG
>JAAXHX010000485.1:1894-3012 GCA_012270635.1 Dehalococcoidia bacterium
AGGACTATGCCCCCGGCTATGGTCTTCTTGCGCGGGGAGAGCCAGGGCGTATAGGCCTCGATGGTGGGGTCGGCGTGGGAGTCCGCAGCCATAGGTCAATCGTCGGTCCGGGAAGCTCGGGCCCGCTTGATCTCCTCGATGTCCTGGCCGACGCGTGCAACGCGTCGGTATATCCAGTACGCGAGGCCCATGAAGATTCCCCAACCTATGGCGAAACCCGCAAACAGATATCCGAAATTGTCTTCCATAACGCCCCTTCCCGATCAGGAGTCGAGACCGGCGGCGGTCTCCTCGCTATTTCGCAGCATTACTCTAACTTTCAGCAGGACGAAGAACAGGAGGGTGAAGGTTGCCAGGCTTAACATCAGCGTGGTGTACATCTCGGAGCTGAGGTACGACTCCTCCCCGCCCCCCACTATCCGCTCCACGTGTACGGTGTCCCAGAGATCGACGGATATGTAGTTGATCGGGACTACGACGAAGCCCAGGATGCCCACGGCGGCCCGCAGGCGGGAGGACTTCTCCGGGGACTCGGAATACGCCCCGACCATGAGGTAGCCGACATATATGAGCCAGAGCAGGGCGGTGGTCGTGAGTCGGGCGTCCCACGTCCACCAGACCCCGAATATCGGCTTGGCCCAGATTATCCCCGACACTATGGTCACCGAGGTGAACACCACGCCAAGCTCGGCGCTGGAATGGGCCCACCGGTCCCACCTGGCGCTCCGTTTCCACAGGTGAAGGATGCTGAACAGGAAGACCAGGAAGAAGGCCAGATAGGCGATCCATGCCGCCGGCAGGTGAAGGTAGAAGAGGCGCTGGACGTTGCCCTGCACGGCCTCCTTGGGGACCCATAGGAACATCAAGTAGAAGTTGACAATCATCAGGACGGTGGTCAAGGCGAAGAAGCCGTCCATCCAAGAGAGCTTACGGCGGCGAGTCGGGGGGGGTAATGCGCGTTCCATGCGAAGTTCCTACTCTTCCAGCACGTGTTCGAACGTAAGGAAACCGACTACCAGAAACACCACGTCGAAGATTATCAGCACGTAAATCCACGGCTGGACGGCGGCCCAGCCCGCTCCATCGAAGGCGTCGCCGGTGGACTCCACGGCGCCGAT
>JAAXHX010000486.1:0-699 GCA_012270635.1 Dehalococcoidia bacterium
CCCTGCAACCGAAAGGCCGCATACAGTGTGGGACCTGTTCGACATCCTGACCCTGATAGTGCGGTGGGTCCACGCCGTTTCATCCGTGCTGTGGATAGGGGGCAGCGTCTTCTACCTCATCGTACTTCGGCCCGCGCTGCGGGACGCGGAGAAGTCCGGGGTCGCGCCCGGGGGCCTCGTCTCCCGCCTGGTCGCTCTTCACTTCCGGGAGTGGGTCCACGTATCGATGATCGCATTGTTGGTGAGCGGAGTTATCCTCACCTTCGACCGTCTCACCGAGCCCACGGTGTCGGCCCTGTATATCGGGACGCTGGCGGCGAAGATAGGCATCGCCTTCTGGCTCTTCGGCATCGGCACGGCCACCTACAGGAAGAAGCTGATAGAGCGGAAGGATGGGACGCAT
Source organism: Dehalococcoidia bacterium (assembly GCA_012270635.1). The sequence continues at coordinate 404 of JAAXHX010000486.1, forward strand.
GACTCGGGAGGGGGAAAGGGGCGCGGCGTCTCTCGATGGTTGAGGCCCCTCTATTCTCCATCGATGATCGTATACGGCGGCCTCCTCGTCATCCTGCTCAGCGATCTGCTGAACGCAACATTCATCAAGGGCATCTCCTGACCCACGGGTTCTCCAACCCTTTCCTTGAATCCCCGACCTGGAACATCTATCATTGGATGGATAGTGACGCCAATCACAACCATGAAAGACCGCTGCATTCCACAACCCCCCGCCCTCCAGACCCGAGACCTCACCCGAAAATACGGCCGCGTCAC
>JAAXHX010000486.1:856-1913 GCA_012270635.1 Dehalococcoidia bacterium
CAGGCACGACGCCGCGATCAGGGCCAACATTGGCGTCGTCCTGCACGAGCCTCTCCTCTACGGTCGGCTGACCGCTGCGGAGAACCTGCGCTTCTACGCCAGGATGTTCCGGGTCCCCGACGCCGACGCCCGCATCCATGCCCTCGCCGACCAGCTCGACCTCACAAACTTGTTAAAGACGAGGGTCGACGTGCTCTCCCACGGCCAGCGCAAGCGCTTCTCCATGCTTAGGGCAGTCCTCCACGACCCGGCCATTCTCCTCCTGGACGAGCCCGACTCCGGCCTCGACAGCACGGCCCTCCAACGCCTCTTTGATCTATGCAACAGTCAGCCGCGCACTATCATTATGTCGACCCACAATCTCGATAACGGCCTCCAGATCGCCGACCGAGCGCTCTTTCTGAAGAGGGGGCGGGTGGTCATGGACTCGGGCGTGGGGGCGCTGGAGCGGGACGTTTTGGACACGAGGTACGAGGCCCTCGCGGTCGGCTAATCCGAGCACCATGTCCTACTGGCGAGCCATAGCGGGGATAGTGAAGAAGGACCTCCTGGTCGAGGTCCGGGGCAAGGAGGTGGTCCTTGCCGTCAGCTTCTTCGTGCTGCTGATGGTATTCACCTTCAACTTTGCCTTCAGGCCCGGGTCCGTACCCAACGAGATAATGACGCCCGGCGTCCTCTGGTTCACCTTCCTGTTCGCCGGAATGCTCAGCTTCCAGCGGGTGGTCGGCTCGGAGCAGGAGAACGGCTGCCTGGACGGCCTCATGCTTTGTCCCTACGGCAGGGACGTGATTTTCATCTCCAAGACCATCTCCAGCTTCATATTCGTCATGGTCGTCGAGGCCATCGCCATCCCCATCTTCGCCGTGGTCTTCAATCTTTCGGGCGTGCCGATTCAGCTGGTCCTGATCATACCGGTGGCGACCCTCGGCATAGCCATAATCGGGACTTTCCTCTCAGCCCTGTCGATGAACACCCGGCTCAGAGAGGTGATGCTGCCCGTGCTGATGATCCCGCTGGTAGTTCCCGCGGTAATCGGCGCCGTGGAGTCCACCGGCGA
>JAAXHX010000487.1 GCA_012270635.1 Dehalococcoidia bacterium
GGGGCGGAGCTGCGGTTCGATGAGATAGCGGAGCATTCGAGGGTCGCCGACGAGGGAGGATACAGCCACCTGACATTCGTGGACCAGAGCAACGTGTCGAGGGAATGCTTCGGCATGATGACCATCGCTGCGATGAACACTCGACGCATCCACATCGGCCAGGGCGTGTGCGACCCGTTTATGTACCACCCGGCGGTAATAGCGAACTTCACTGCTAGCCTGCGGGAGCTTACCGGAGGAAGGGCTTTCATAGGCCTGGGGGCCGGGGCCCGGGAGGCAGGTAAGGCTACCCGGGGGCCGGTAAGCCTGAAGATGCAGCGAGAGACCGTCAACTTCTTGAAGGACTACACCGCAGGCAGGGATGCACAACTGTGGGGCGAGACCTGGCACTCTGAATGGATAAGGAACACGGCGTTCAACGACCAGTCGATACCTGTGATTATGGGCCCCCTCGGTCCGAGGGCCATGCAGCTTGCCGGTGAGATAGCCGACGAAATTCTGATGTTCGGGGCCGGGGAGCCGGAGATCATCAAGTGGAACCTGGAGCAGATACAGACCGGTGCAGAACGTGCGGGTCGGGACTATACGAAGATCAAGACCTGGGCCCGCACGGAAGTCTACGTTACCGGGTCAAAGGAGGAAGCGAGGCACGAGGTCGCCTCCTACGCCTCCTCCTGCGCCAATGGACTCTACCGCTCCATTTTCAAGCGCAACACCCCCGAGGCCCAGGAACTCTATCGCAGGCTCGAGCGCAAGAGTCCCGGAATCGTGGACGAGTTCAAGAACATTCACGAGAACTTCAACCCCTACGAGCACGAGTCCCTGCACGCCCAGCATAAGCACCTGGCATCCCAGCGAGTGATCGACACCATCAACCTGTCGGGGCCCGTGGAAGACATCGACGAGAAGATATACGACTTGCAGGAGCTGGGGTTGAGCGGCGTCTCCTGCGTCCAGTACGCGATCATCGACCAGAAGAGCAACATGCGGGAGATTTCCAACAGTGTAATGCCCCAGTTCCGGTAGAGACCGCATGACCACGACGAGGTCGTTGTTCCTGAACGTGCCCTACGGCGCCTATTTCCATCGGGAGGTGCCGGAAGAAGACGCGGAACTCACCCATACGGGCCCCGGGACTCCGTGCGGCGAGTACCTGCGGCGCTTCTGGCAGCCCGTGGCCCACTCCGACGAACTGAAGGACCTGCCGCTCCGGCTCACTATCATGGGAGAGGACCTGGTCGCGTTCAGGGACAAGGGTGGGAACGCGGGGCTGCTGGAATTGCACTGCCCGCACCGTGGGACGTCGCTGGAGTTCGGGGTGATCGAGGAGCGAGGGATACGTTGCTGCTATCACGGCTGGCAGTTAGACGTGGACGGCACGGTCCTGGACACGCCGGGGGAGCCCGCCGCGTCTACGCTCAAGGACAGGCTGCGCCAGGGTTCCTACCCGGTACGGGAGTACAAGGGGCTGGTGTTCGCCTACATGGGCCCGCCCGACAAGCAACCCCCGTTCCCCGTATACGACGTGTTCGACAGGCCGGGTTTCCGGCTGGAGGTCGGGACCGGGAACGTGAAGCATTGCAACTGGCTTCAGATCATGGACAACGTGGTGGACCCGGTGCACGAAAGCTTCCTGCACGCCCGGGTGAGCAACGTGCAGTTCATGGACGCCGAGGGCCGGCCCATGGAGGGGCTGAAGGACGTGGGTGAGTTCGACGTGATGGAGACTCCTGTGGGCCTGAGCTGTTTCCAGACGCGCCGGGTTGGCCGGGACGTCTGGTCCCGGACAATCGAGTGGGTAGTCCCGAACATCGCCCAAATCCCCGATCCTCGCTCGCTGCCCCCGGAATACGCCGACGGCCGGGAGATGCTATGCGCCCTGCCCCGCATCTTCCGATGGCGGGTGCCCAAGAACGACACCGAAACTCTGGAGTTCACCTTCGTTCGGGTGCCGGAGGGCGAGGAGGACGAGTACACCAAGAACCCCGGCTTTGCGGTGAAGGCCCAACTGGAGGGTAGGGACCGGCCCTACGAGGAGCGGCAGCGCTATCCCGCGGACTACGATGCGCAGGTAGGACAGAGATTGATAGCCAGGCACGCCCTGGAGCACCTGGCGACTACCGACCGGGGAGTCATCCAAATGCGGCGGATCATGCGGGAAGGGATACGGGCGGTGGTCCGGGGGGAGGACCCCAAGGGGCTGGACACGTTGGGAGGCGGACCGGTGTCGACGTACGGGAACGACACGATCTTGAGGGTGGCCTGCGCCGGTTCGGAGGAGGCGGACAGGGATCTGGTGCGAGAGACGGGGCTCAGGCTGGCGTCGGGGTTCTTGGAGAGGCCGCCGAGTCGGGTGGAGGGGAGCCGGTAGGCCGACCCTCGTGCTCCGAAGCCGCTCTTCCTTCGACAGGCTCAGGATGAGCGGTGTGGGTGGGGGGACTGGATGAGCGGTGTGGGTGAGCGGAACGGGATGGACAATATGCGTCCCCAGGGAAGGGGCCGAGGTTGGAGGGGCGAAGGGGCAGGGATGTTGGGGCGTGAGTGGGCGGAATGTGATGAGTGGTATAAACCGCTTAAGGAAGAGGTCAGGCTGGCGGGGCGAAAGGGCGGGGGGCGTTGGGGCGAGATTCGGTGTAGAACTCCAGGAGGAAGCCGTCCGGGTCCCGGAGGAAGAGGGAGCGGCGGAGGTCGGAGGTGAACTCCTCTTCAGGGGTCAGCCCCGCTTCTTGTAGCCGGCGTCTGCTTTCCTCCAAGTCGGCGTCGCTCCATATTTCGAAGCCGACGCGACGTAGGCCCGTTTCCCCGGGGCTTGGGGCGGAGAGGAGTATGACGTGCTCTCCGTTAGTGGCGCCGCTGAGCACGACACAAGTGTCGGTGGGGCCGCCTCGGACGATGCGAAGCCCGAGAACACTCCCGTAGAATTCCAGGGACGCCTCCTTGTCAGCCACGCTCAGGACAGCGTGGGTAATGCGCTTGGGATGGAAGACCGCGGCGTCGACGCGGCGAAGCTCCGGGTCCCGGTGGTAGTTGCGGGCGTCGGCGGGGGTGAACCGGGGAGGGTCGCCGGGGGTCCAGGGGGCCTCGGCGTAGCGGACGGTCCGGCCGTCGCCGCGAATCTTGCGCCACTCCCTGGTGGAGTCGGAGTAGATTTCGATGCCGTTGCCGTCGGGGTCGCGGGCGTAGAGGCTGCGGGTGATGTCGTGGTCAGAGACGCGGAATTGGACGCCGGCGTCCGTGGCGGTGCGGTAGCCTTCGATGAGGTCGGCCTCGCACTCCAGCTCAAAGGCCAGGTGGTTGAGAGCGGGGGCGGAGGGGTGGCGAAATAC
>JAAXHX010000488.1 GCA_012270635.1 Dehalococcoidia bacterium
GAGCTATGGGGAGAGACATGGCACTCGGAATGGATAAGGAACACGGCGTTCAACGGGCAATCGATACCCGTGATCATGGGGCCCCTCGGGCCGAGGGCGCTCCAATTAGCCGGCGAGATCGCTGACGAAATCCTGATGTTCGGAGCGGGGGAGCCGGAGATCATCAAGTGGAACCTGGAGCAGATCGAGACGGGGGCGGATCGAGCGGGTCGGGATTTCTCCAAAATCAAGACCTGGGCCCGCACGGAGGTCTACGTTACCGGGTCAAAGGAGGAAGCGAGGCATGAGGTCGCCTCGTATGCCGCGTCTTGCGCAAGCGAGTTGTACAAAACTATCTTCAAGCGCAACACCCCCGAGGCCCAGGAGTTGCACCGGAGGCTGGAGAAGAAAAGCCCCGGCCTCGTGGACGAATACAGGAAGATTCATGAAGGCTTCAACCCCTACGAGCACGAGTCGCTGCATGCGGAGCACAAATACCTGGCATCGCAGCGGGTGATCGACTCCATCAACCTGTCGGGGCCGGTGGAGGACATAGACGAGAAGATATACGACCTGCACGAGCTGGGGCTGAGGGGCGTGTCCTGCGTCCAGTACGCGATCATCGACCAGAAGAGCAACATGCGGGAGATTTCCAACAGCGTAATGCCCCAGTTCCGCTAGTGGCCGCAGAGAGCACCCCCACGAGGCCCGAAAGCAAGACCAACCAGGAGGAGCGCAATGGCGAGAATGGAGTTCGGGATCGGGCTGGGGGCGGAGCTGCGGTTCGACGAGATTGCGGAGCATTCGAGGGTCGCCGACGAGGGGGGATATAGCCACCTGACATTCGTGGACCAGAGCAACGTGTCGAGGGAGTGCTTCGGGATGATGACCATCGCGGCTATGAACACGCGGCGCATCCACATTGGCCAGGGCGTGTGCGACCCGTTCATGTACCACCCGGCGGTGATAGCGAACTTCACGGCGAGCCTGCGGGAACTCACCGGGGGCAGGGCGTTCATAGGCCTGGGGGCGGGGGCCCGGGAGGCGGGTAAGGCAACCCGGGGCCCGGTGAGCCTGAAGATGCAGCGGGAGACGGTGAACTTTCTGAAGGCGTACACAGCGGGTGGAGATGCGGAGTTGTGGGGGGAGACGTGGCACTCGGAGTGGATAAGGAACACGGCGTTCAACGGGCAATCGATACCCGTGATCATGGGGCCCCTCGGGCCGAGGGCGCTCCAATTAGCCGGCGAGATTGCCGATGAAATCCTGATGTTCGGAGCGGGGGAGCCGGAGATCATCAAGTGGAACCTGGAGCAGATAGAGACGGGGGCGAACCGGGTGGGTCGTGACTTCTCTAAGATTAAGACATGGGCCCGGACGGAGGTCTACGTGACTGGGTCGAAGGAGGAGGCAAGGCACGAGGTGGCCTCCTACGCATCGTCGTGCGCCAACGGGCTGTACCGGTCGATATTCTCCCGGAACACCCCCGAGGCCCAGGACCTGTACCAGAGGCTGGAAAGGAAGGCCCCGGGCCTGGTGGACGAGTTCAAGAAGATCTATGAAGGGTTCAACCCCTACGAGCACGAGTCCCTGCACGCCCAGCATAAGCACCTGGCAACCCAGAGGGTGATCGACGCCATTAATCTGTCGGGGCGGGTAGAGGACATCGACGAGAGGATATACGACCTGCACGAGCTGGGACTTAGGGGCGTGTCCTGCGTCCAATATGCGATCATCGACCAGAAGAGCAACATGCGGGAGATTTCCAACAGCATCATGCCTCAGTTCCGGTAGAGCTGGGATGACCACGACGAGGCCGGTGTTCCTGACCGTGCCCTACGGCGCCTATTTCCATCGGGATGTGCCGGAAGAGGACGCGGAACTCACCCACACGGGCCCAGGGACTCCGTGCGGCGAGTACCTGCGGCGCTTCTGGCAGCCCGTGGCCCACTCCGACGAACTGAAGGACCTGCCGCTCCGGCTCACTATCATGGGTGAGGACCTGGTCGCGTTCAGGGACAAGGGTGGGAACGCGGGGCTGCTGGAATTGCACTGCCCGCACCGGGGGACGTCGCTGGAGTTCGGGGTGATCGAGGAGCGAGGGATACGTTGCTGCTATCACGGCTGGCAGTTCGACGTGGACGGGACAGTCCTGGATACGCCGGGGGAGCCCGCCGCGTCTACGCTCAAGGACAGGCTGCGCCAGGGTTCCTACCCGGTACGGGAGTACAAGGGGCTGGTGTTCGCCTACATGGGCCCACCCGACAAACGACCGCCGTTCCCCGTATACGACGTGTTCGATAGACCGGGGTTCCGGCTGGAGATCGGGACTGGGAATGTGAAGCACTGCAACTGGCTTCAGATCATGGACAACGTGGTGGACCCGGTGCACGAAAGCTTCCTCCACGCCCGAGTGAGCAACGTGCAGTTTATGGACGTCCAGGGTCGGCCCATGGAAGGGCTGAAGGACGTGGGCGAGTTCGACGTGATGGAAACTCCGGTGGGATTGAGCTGCTTCCAGACGCGCCGGGTCGGCCCGGACGTCTGGTCCCGGACAATCGAGTGGGTGATTCCGAACATCGCACAAATCCCGGATCCCCGCTCGCTGCCACCGGAATATGCCGACGACCGGGAGATGCTCTGCGCCCTGCCCCGCATCTTCCGCTGGCGGGTGCCCAAGAACGACACCGAAACCCTGGAGTTCACCTTCGTTCGGGTGCCGGAGGGCGAGGAGGACGAGTACACGAAGAATCCGGGCTTTGCGGTGAAGGCCCAGCTGGCGGGTCGGGCCCGTCCCTACGAGGAGCGGCAGCGCTATCCCGCGGACTACGATGCGCAGGTAGGACAGAGATTGATAGCCAGGCACGCCCTGGAGCACCTGGCGAC
>JAAXHX010000489.1 GCA_012270635.1 Dehalococcoidia bacterium
GCCGACGCCCTCACGTCCGAAATCTCAAAGGTGTAGCCCGAGGGCCGGCCCTTGAGCCGCGCGTTGTGGGAGATGGAAAGGTTGGTCTTGGCCATGCAGATGGGCAGTCGCCCCCAGCCCAGGTCCTGGTAGGTCTTCAGCCTTCGGCGGGCGACGGGGGCCCAGGCCACGTCGGCGGCGTTGTAGACCTTTTGGGCCAGGGCCAGGACCTTGTCCTCGATGGAGGCGTCCTCGGGGTAGAGGTAGGAGATGTCGGGCCTATACCCGGAGCTCGCATCCATGACGGCGCGGGCAAGCTCGATGCAGCCGTCCCCGCCCTCGACGAAGCCCCGGCTCTCGGCGGCCCGGACCCCGTCCAGACCATCCAAAGCCCCCCGCACCGTGGCTATCTCATCGTCGGTGTCGGCGGGGAACCGGTTGATGGCCACTACGACGGGCAGATTGAAGCTTCGGATCACCCCGATAAGGTGGACCAGGTTTGGCATTCCTTCCCCGACGGCCTTGGGGTTGCTTTCGTTGAGTCGGGCCAGGGGGACGCCGGCATGGGATTTGAGCGCCCTGACCGAGGCCACTATCACCGCGGCGTGGGGATCCAGATCGTTGAACCGGGCCTTGATGTGCATGAATTTTTCGAAACCCAGGTCCGCCCCGAAACCCGCCTCCGTAACGACGTAGTCCGCCAGGCTGAGGCCAATCCTATCAGCCACCACCGAGCTGCACCCGTGGGCAATGTTGCCGAAGGGGCCCGCGTGGACCATGACCGGCTGGCCCTCCGCCGTCTGCACCAGGTTGGGCTGTATGGCGTAGCGGAGCAGTGACATCATCGAACCCACCGCCCCCACGTCCTGGGCCGTCACCGGGCTCCCCGACCGCGTGAACCCGACCACCATGCGGGACAGCCGGGCCCTCAGGTCCTCCAGCCCCGAGGCCAGGGCCAGGACCGCCATCACCTCCGAGGCCGTCACGATGTCGAAGCCCGTTTCCCGCACCGGGGCGTTGGCATCGCCGCCGATGCCGGTCATTATGGAGCGCAGGGCCCGGTCCTCGACGTCCGTCACCCGTCGCCAGGTGATGCCCTCCGGGCCCAGGCCCTCGATCTGGCCCCGTTGCACGGCGTTGTCCGTGAGGGCGGCCAGCAGGTTGTGCGCGGAGCCGACGGCGTGGGCGTCGCCGGTGAAGTGGATGTTGATCTCGTCCTCCGGCATGACAGTGGTCTTGCCGCCGCCCGTGCCCCCGCCCTTGATCCCAAA
>JAAXHX010000490.1 GCA_012270635.1 Dehalococcoidia bacterium
GGCAGCGGTCTCCCCATCAGCGTCCCGGGCATCGACCTGGTGGAGATAGGCGCAGGCGGGGGCAGCATCGCCAGGGTCGAGATGGGCGCTATAGCCGTGGGCCCCGACAGCGCCGGTGCGAGCCCCGGCCCCATTTGCTATGGCGCGGGAGGCCTCGATCCCACGGTCACCGACGCAGACCTCGTTCTCGGCTACCTCAACCCAGACTATTTCCTCGGGGGCCGTTTGAGGCTGGACAAGGAGGCATCCGAGAGGGGAATCGAGGAGCAGTTGGCAAAGCCGTTGGGGCTCTCGCTAGAAGAAGCGGCCTGGGGCGTGCATACGGTGGTCAACTCCAACATGAAGAGGGCCATCAGGCTCGCGACCGTCGAAAGAGGAAAGGACCCTCGCCGCTACACCCTGCTGGGGTTTGGAGGAGCGGGGCCCGTTCATGCCTCCCGCCTGGCCCGGGAGATGGGCGTTTCTCGCGTCCTGTTGCCGTCCGGGGCCGGAGTCGGGTCCGCCGCCGGGCTGTTGGCCGCCGACACGGTCTTCGACCTCGCCCAGACCTACGATGCGCCCTTGGGCGAATCGCTGCTGGCGCCCGTCAACGCGATCTACGACGAGATGCTGGCCAGGGGCGAGACTCTCATGCGGGAAAATGGCGTCTCGGAAGACATCCGGTTCTCGGCGTCCGCAGAGATGCACTACGAGGGACAGGGGTTCGACATCGACGTGTCCCTCCCCCGAGTCCCCCTCGACCCCCAGGCCATAGAAGAACTGATAGCGGCTTTTCACGAAAGATACGCAGATACTTTCGGTTACGCCCAGCCCGACCAACCGATACGGGCCACGGGGTGGAAACTGGGGGCCGTTCATTCCAAGGGCGAGTTCCGATGGCCCGAGCTGCCCCGGAATGGTTCAACCCCACACCCCGCCTCCCGTCGCCCGGCCTACTTCCCCGAGACGGGGGGCTTCGTGGACACGCCCGTCTACGCAAGGGCCGGGTTAGGCAGGGGCGCCTCGATATCGGGCCCCGCCATAGTTGAAGAGGCGGAATCGACGGTCGTCCTCCTGCCGGGAGACGAGGCTGTGCTGGACCGCTACGGCAACGTCATCGTTGAGCTATAAGAATAGTCGGTATGCAATGAGCGCCATCGACCCCATAACTTTCAGCGTAGTTTGGAACGGGCTGGTCTCCATAGCCGAGGAGATGGGTACGGCCCTACGCCACTCCGCCTACTCCCTCGGCGTGAGGGAGGGCCGCGACTTCTCCACCGCTCTGTTCGATGCCCAGGGGAGGCTGGTGGCCCAGGGCAACTTCAGCCCCGGACACCTGGGATCGATGCCCTTCGTGGTAAAGAATGTGCTTGATGAGTACCCGGTGGAAGACCTGGAAGAAGGGGACTCCATACTGCTCAACGACCCCTACCTAGGGTCGGGCCACCTCCCCGACTTCTTCCAGGTGAGCCCCATATTCCGGTGCGGGGAGCTTCTCGGTTTCGCCGCAAACTGCGCCCACATGGTCGACGTTGGCGGCGCGGGCCCCGGTTCCCAGGCCGTGGACAGCCTGGACCTCTACCAGGAGGGCATCCGGTTCCTGCCGACCCGCATCTACCACGCCGGCCGGCCTAACCGCGAGGTGTTGAGGATGCTGGAATCCAACGTTCGGGTGCCCGACAAGGTGATGGGCGACCTGCAGGCCCAGAGGAATGCCAACCGCATCGGGGAGGGGGGCGTGGCAGGGCTAGCGGAGACCTATGGTCCAACGACGCTCCGCGATTGCATGGAGCAGATACTGGACCGCTCCGAGGAATCGATGCGAAGCGCTATCCGGCA
>JAAXHX010000491.1 GCA_012270635.1 Dehalococcoidia bacterium
GGAAGGTGGCGGGGGAGAATGCGATAAGGGTCTACGGCTTGCGCCTGTAGTGGGTCGACACTCGGGGATGGATTCTCGGGCTTGACCCGAGAATGACGGGGAGGGGTTAGTAGAGGTGGCAGGCTACGGAGTGGTCCTGGGAAGTGGGCTTCAGTTCAGGGGTGACTTCTCTACAGACATCCATGGCGAAGGGACAGCGGGGATGGAAGGAGCAACCCTTGGGGGGGTCGATGGGGCTGGGGACGTCTCCCGTGAGGATAATGCGCTCGCGGGAGGCCTCGACGATGGGGTCGGGGATGGGGACAGCTGACAGGAGGGCCCGGGTGTATGGGTGCTTGGGGTCCCGGTAGAGCTCGTCCCTGCCCGTGATTTCCACTATCTTGCCCAGGTACATGACCGCGATCCGGTCTGAGATGTGTCTCACGACGGACAGGTCGTGGGCGATGAAGAGGTAGGTGAGGTCGAAGCGTTCCTGGAGGGAGCGGAGTAGGTTGATGACCTGGGCCTGGATGGAGACGTCGAGGGCGGAGACGGGCTCATCGCAGACGATGAAAGTCGGGTTTACGGCGAGGGCGCGGGCTATGCCGATTCTCTGGCGCTGGCCTCCGCTGAACTCGTAGGGGTATCGTTCCATCATGTTGGGGTTGAGACCGACGACCTCAAACAGCTCAGCCACCCTTTTCTTTCGCTCGTTGCGGTCGCCGATCTTGTGAATGACGAGGGGCTCTTCGACTATGGCGCCGACGGTCATGCGCGGGTCCAGGGAGCCGTAGGGATCTTGGAAGATGACCTGCAGCTCTTTTCTGAGGGGACGCATGGTCTTGCCGGAGAGCTGCGTGAGGTCCTGGCCCCGGAAACGGACCCGGCCCCCGGTGGGCCTGAGGAGCTGGAGGATGCAGCGCCCTATGGTGGTCTTACCGCAGCCGCTCTCGCCGACGAGGCCGAGGGTCTCGCCGCGCATGATCTGGAAGGAGACGCCGTCCACGGCCTTTATCTCGCCGACCCGCGACTGGAAGATCACCCCCTTGGTGACGGGGAAGTGCATTTGGAGATCGCGGACGTCTATGAGGACGTAGGGGTCGAGGCTGGTCATGTCGCGGACTCCAGCACGCGGGAGGTGACTTCCACGAGGCAGGCGGCGGAATGGCCGGGGCGCTTCAACTCGAGGGGCGGGTCGGTGTGGGCGCAGGCGTCGACGGCGAAGGCGCAGCGGGGCCTGAAGGAGCACCCCGACGGGCGGTGGG
>JAAXHX010000492.1 GCA_012270635.1 Dehalococcoidia bacterium
GGAAGGTGGCGGGGGAGAATGCGATAGCGGTCTACGGCTTGCGCCTGTAGTGGGTCGACACTCGGGGATGGATTCTCGGGCTTGACCCGAGAATGACGGGGAGGGTGGTGCCCGCTCATTCCACTCCCTTCCAGGCCGTGACTCCCACCCACACCGCTCACCCTGAGCCTAGTCGAAGGGTCGAGCGGAGGGACTCGTGCTCACGTGTTGTGTTGACCGCCCCCCGGCTCATACTTCCCTGCGACAGGCTCAGGATAAACTAGGGGCTCAGCACGAGCGGCCCCCCGACCCCTAAGGGATGGATTCTCGGGCTTGACCCGAGAATGACGGGGAGGGTGGTGCCCGCTCATTCCACTCCCTTCCAGGCCGTGACTCCCACCCACACCGCTCACCCTGAGCCTAGTCGAAGGGTCGAGTGGAGGGACTCGTGCTCACGTGTTGTATTGCGCCTCCCCCCGCTCATACTTCCCTGCGACAGGCTCAGGATAAACTAGGGGCTCAGCACGAGCGGCCCCCCGACCCCTAAGGGATGGATTCTCGGGCTTGACCCGAGAATGACGGGGGGGGGTTAGTAGAGGTGGCAGGCTACGGAGTGGTCCTGGGAAGTGGGCTTCAGTTCAGGGGTGACTTCTCTACAGACATCCATGGCGAAGGGACAGCGGGGATGGAAGGAGCACCCCTTGGGGGGATCGATGGGGCTGGGGACATCTCCGGTGAGGATGATGCGCTCGCGGGAGGCCTCGACGACGGGGTCGGGGATGGGGACGGCGGATAGGAGGGCCCGGGTGTAGGGGTGCTTGGGGTCCCGGTAAAGCTCGTCCCTGCCCGTGATTTCCACTATCTTGCCCAGGTACATGACGGCGACCCGGTCCGAGATGTGCCTCACAACGGACAGATCGTGGGCGATGAAGAGGTAGGTGAGGTCGAAGCGCTCCTGGAGGGAGCGAAGGAGGTTGATGACCTGGGCCTGGATGGAGACGTCGAGGGCGGAGACGGGCTCATCGCAGACGATGAAGGTCGGATTTACGGCGAGGGCGCGGGCTATGCCGATTCTCTGGCGCTGGCCTCCGCTGAACTCGTAGGGGTATCGTTCCATCATGTTGGGGTTGAGACCGACGACCTCAAACAGCTCCGCGACCCTTTTCTTTCGCTCGTTGCGGTCGCCGATCTTGTGAATGACGAGGGGCTCTTCGACTATGGCGCCGACGGTCATGCGTGGGTCCAGGGAGCCGTAGGGATCTTGGAAGATGACCTGCAGCTCTTTTCTGAGGGGACGCATTGCCTTGCCGGAGAGCTGCGTGAGGTCCTGGCCGCGGAAACGGACCCGGCCCCCGGTGGGCCTGAGGAGCTGGAGGATGCAGCGCCCTATGGTGGTCTTGCCGCAGCCGCTCTCGCCGACGAGGCCGAGGGTCTCGCCGCGCATGATCTGGAAGGAGACGCCGTCCACGGCCTTTATCTCGCCGACCCGCGACTGGAAGATCACCCCCTTGGTGACGGGGAAGTGCATTTGGAGATCGCGGACGTCTATGAGGACGTAGGGGTCGAGGCTGGTCATGTCGCGGACTCCGGCACGCGGGAGGTGACTTCCACGAGGCAGGCGGCGGAATGGCCGGGGCGCTTCAACTCGAGGGGCGGGTCGGTCTGGGCGCAGGCGTCGACGGCGAAGGCGCAGCGGGGCCGGAAGGAGCACCCCGACGGGCGGTGGGCGAGGTCGGGGGGCGCGCCCTCGATGGGGACGAGCTTCTCGCGCATGGTCTCGTCAAGCCGGGGGACGGAGGCGAGGAGGCCTAGGGTGTAGGGGTGGCGGGGGGAGCCGTATACGTTGCGGGCGGAGGAGCTTTC
>JAAXHX010000493.1 GCA_012270635.1 Dehalococcoidia bacterium
CACAAACCCCGTGGGATAGGTGAGCTTGGCGAGGAAGTATGACTTGGCCTCGTCAATGGTTATCTCGACGCTGTGTTCGTCAATGAAGCGCACGCCTGAAATGGTGGGGGCGTCACCGTCCACCTTTTCCTTCACTCCGACGATGTCGCCCAGGTACTGGTCCACCACCGGGGACTCGGTGAGCGGATTGGTGACCCGCTCCAGGGACCATATAACATCGTGGGCAGTGACCGGCTTGCCGTCGTGGAACACCGCGTCGGGACGCAGGTGGAAGGTGTAAACCCTCCCGTCCTCGCTTATGTCCCAGCTTTCTGCCAGGTCGGGCACGATGTCCAGGTTGGGGTCTATGGTCACCAGCCCGCCGAAGACTTCAACGATTATCCGGGCAGAGGTGGCGTCGGTGGTCAGGTGCGGGTCGAGGGTGGGAGGGTCAACGAAAAGCTGCACAAACTTGGTGGTGCTGAGGCTGCCGCGCTCTTCGGGCGAAGGTTCCTCCTCCGTAGTCGAGGCAGCCGGGGCCGCCGTAGGCGCGGGCGCGACGGTGGGCTCCGCCGTGGCAGCAGGGGCCACGGCCTCACCCCCACAGGCCGCGAACAACATCAGCGCTGTGAATACAGCGAAACCTCCCAAGGTTCTATGCAATTCTGTGAATTTCATACTCATAGTCCTGTCGCGCTCATTCCTTCAAGACCTCGATGAAGAAGGAGCGGTTGGCTTTAGCGTAATTCCGTTGCGATATTGTATGCGCCCATTTCGCCAAGTTTCAATTCAGACGGCCGATGGAACGGCCTGATGCGCTTGTAAGGGCGTCCGGCATTTGTTAGCATAGGAGTGCGTGGCGAGCGTAGCCGAGTGGTCAAGGCGCCTGTCTGTGGCACAGGAGATCACGGGTTCGAACCCCGTCGCTCGCCCCAGTCCTTCCTTGGGAACCCCCATGCGCCTGTAGCTCAATGGATAGAGCACTGGGCTTCGGACCCAGGGGCTGCGGGTTCGAGTCCTGCCAGGCGCGCCACCCCTTCCGTCTATGCCCCTAATACGCCGCCGATTCTTGGCCCGGATTTATCCCGGG
>JAAXHX010000494.1 GCA_012270635.1 Dehalococcoidia bacterium
ACCATCTTCGTCCTGTCCGCCGATCCTAACAGGACCGGAACGAAGTTTGACGGGTCTCCCTCCTTCGAAGACATATCCAGGGTAATCGACGAGTTGCTGATAGCGCCTGCCCCGACTCCCACGGCAACCACCCTTCCTCCAACCCCCGTTCCTACACCCACGCCAACGCCCGTGTCCAATGATACGTCTGTTTCAGAGCCGGTCGCGCGGGGGTGGAATGTTCTGGGCTCTCCCGACGCCCCCGTGACCCTGGAGGACTTCACCGACTTCCAATGACCCAGATGCAGGAGTTGGGCCCTTGGGCCGGCCCAGGAGTTGAAGCAAGACTACGTTGACGGAGGTCGGCTAAAGGTGGTCTTGCGCCATCTGACCAATCATGGTCGCGCCTCGGAAATACCGGCCCTGGGAAGCGAATGCGCGGGAGAGCAAGGGGCGTTCTGGCAGTTTCACGACGCCAGATTTCAGAGCGGTTCATCGACTGTTGAAGGACAGATCGCGCTGGCCCGGACCCTCGACCTGGACGTGCCTCGCTTCACCGCCTGCATGGAAGACGAGCGGTACCAAGCGTCCCTCGCAGAGGACCGGGCGGCGGCGCAGGCCTACGGCGTGTACATCCAACCCACGTTCGTCATATCCAGCGGTCAGGAGCGCGAGGCGCTGGTGGGCTGGAGGAGCGCCGAAGAGCTCTCGGCGATCATCGACGAATACCTGAATTAAGGAGCCTGGACCCGTCCGAGGCTCTCCCGAATTCGGGCGATGGACCCGGCCACCGTGTCCCGATCGTTGAACACGGCGGAACCCGCAACCAGCACCCGGGCCCCGGCCTCCACGGCGATGGGCGCGGTCTCGGCGTTGATGCCGCCGTCCACCTCCAGCTCCGCCCTCGACCCAGCCTCGTCCAGCATCCTCCGCACCTGCCCGATTTTGCCGGTAACGCTGTGGATGTACCTCTGCCCCCCGAAACCCGGGTTGACCGTCATAACCAGAGCCAGATCCACGTCGCCTATCACCGGTTCGAGCACGGAGGCGGGTGTGCCCGGGTTGAGCGATACCCCCGCCCTGGCTCCCAGGTCTTTTATCTGGTGGATCACGCGGTGCAGGTGACGGCAAGCTTCGGGATGGACGGTGAGGATATTCGCGCCCGCCTTGACAAAGTCGGGGATCAGCCTGTCGGGGTCTTCTATCATCAGGTGAACGTCCAGGGGGAGCTTGGTCCAGGGCCGGATGGCCGACACGATGATGGGGCCGGCGGTGAGGTTGGGGACGAAGTGGCCGTCCATGATATCGACGTGAATGTAGTCGGCGCCCGACTCCGATGCCTCGGCGACCTGCTCGCCCAGCCGCCCGAAGTCGGCGGACAGTATCGAAGGGGACAGCTTTATCCCGTGCGGATCAGCCACCTTGAGACCTCAGCATCTCGCGGGCCTGGGCCAACGCCTCTCTCACC
>JAAXHX010000495.1 GCA_012270635.1 Dehalococcoidia bacterium
CAGTCGATGTACTTCCACTGGTCGTTGCCCTCGGCGGCCCATCCGTCGTAGTCCTCGGGCACGCCGCGCAGCAGCACCTGGCCATTGATGGCGCTGGTGCCGCCGACAACCTTGCCGCGGGGCGCCGGCAACATGTCGCCCTGCTGTGCCGAGCCTTGGGCCCACCAGGTCCAGTTGTGCGGGGCGCCCTGGGCCGAGGCGTCGGGCTTGTAGCCGTACTTGAGATCGTCGGGGTAGTACTGGTAGTCCGGGTAGTCGGGTCCGGCTTCCAGCAGCAGCACCGAGCGTTCGGAGTCCTCTGCCAGCCGGGATGCGACAGTGCAGCCCCCAGAACCGGCCCCGATGACGATGACGTCGTACTTCATCTCCTCTCTCCTCTCATTGGATTTCACCCCCACCCTGACCCCCTTAGAGGGTGCGTGACAATTTGATATTCACTCTTATCTCAGCCTTATTTATCGGTGAAGGGGGTTGGATTCCCGCTCCCCGCCTGAGCGGGGACATGCTTCGCGGGAATGACGGATTGACGCAAGGGATTTGGCACCCCCTCAGGGGGAGGGCATTATTCGCAAGCTAGTTGCCCTCCTTGATGAAGTCGGAAATTCTCTCGGCAATCATGATGGTGCTGACGTTGGTGTTGGCACGAGGGGTGTCGGGCATGATGGAGGCGTCGGCCACGTTCAGGCCCTGGATGCCGTGGACTTTCCCGTACTGGTCGACGACGGCCATAGGGTCGGATGCCGGGCCCATCTTGCAGGTGCCAACCAGGTGCTGGGACGTTCGTACGTTCTCGTGAAGCCAGGCGTTCAGCAGTTCGTCCGAGGCAACCTCCTCATCGGTGGGATACAGCCGCTCCTTCAGTATGTCCCTGTAGGCCTCGCCATCAGTCAGCCGCACGATTAGGCGGACGCCATCGCGAAGCCTTTCCGTATCGCGCTCATCCTCCAGGAATCGATATTCCAGCAGTGGCTGGTCGTGGGGGTCGGGCGAGGTCAGCGTCACCTGGCCATGGCCCATGGCCAGGTTCAGGATACAGGACATGCGGAAATCCTCGCCCGGGCCGGTGAGGTCGCCCATGGGAGTGGAGAAGGTGGTTGGGAAGAGGACCATATCGTTGCGAAGATCCGACCCCGTAGCGGTGTAACGCAGGCCCAGCTGCGTTCGGGAGGCCTCGAAATTCAGCGGGAATCCTTCCTGGGCGCTGAAGGCGATCCCGACCTGGGGATGATCGCGATAGTTCTGACCCACGCCGGGAAGGTCGTGAACCACCGGAATGCCGACCTCCTCCAGGTGCGCCCGAGGGCCCACGCCCGAATGCATCAGGATGTGCGGCGAG
This sequence comes from Dehalococcoidia bacterium, assembly GCA_012270635.1. Next base: position 1,337 of record JAAXHX010000495.1, read on the forward strand.
GCGATGGAGCCTGCGGAGAGGACTATGCGCTCGCCCTCCACGATGAAGGTCTCGCCGCCGCTCTCCACCTCCACTGCAACGGCCTTGTTGGCCTCGAAAAGCACACGGGTTGTCAGGGCATTGGGCTTGATGGTGAGATTCAGGCGGTGGCGTATGGGATTGATGTACGACAGGGCCGTGCTGAGCCGGACTCCATCCACGTTGTTCATCGGCAGCGGCGCCACGCCGGACGACTCGGGGTTGTTCATGTCCTCGCCAGAGCGGAACCCCTCGGACACGCAGGCGCTATGGAAGGCCCGCATCAGAGGCTCCCAGGCCTCTTCCTTGTGGCGGCGCACCCGCATGGGGCCGTCGTTGCCGTGGAAGTCGTCTCGAATATCGAGGTCCGTTTCCATCCGGCGGAAGGTGGGCAGCAGCTTGATGTATTCCCACTCGTC
>JAAXHX010000496.1 GCA_012270635.1 Dehalococcoidia bacterium
TTGTCGATGAGGGTGTAGGCGGTCATGGAGACCGTCTTGACTCCCAGCTCGCCCAGCCTCTCGATCCTCTCGCACATCTCGGAGGAGGGGCCGGAGATGTGGTAGAAGTCGATGAGGCGCTGGGACACGACGCGGGAGTGGGGGGCGTCGACCCTCTCAGCGACGTCCGGGTCCAATGCCCGGGCGAAGGCGCGGGAGTCGTCGATGAGGGCCCGGACGGAGCCGGGTTCGTTGGCCTCGAGGGCGTCCCGCAGTTCGGCGACGTCATCGTCGTCCCGTTCGAGCATGTCGCAGAGGTCGGCGTAGCTGGAGGGGTAGGCGGAGGTCTCGCGGCGGGCGGCCTCCTTGGAGTCGGCGACGTAGAGCATGGTGCGGGCCCAGGTGTCGATCTTGGAGAAGTCCCGGCCCGCCCGCTCGGCGCCCTTGCGCACCTGCTTGAGCTCCCACTCGACGTAGACGGGGTCGGTGCAGAGGGAGATCACACCGTCGGCGATCTCCCCGGCGAGCTGCATGGTCCTTGGCCCGTGGGCCGAGAGGTAGATGGGCAGGGGCTCGCCGATCCAGAACGACTTCATCCTCACGCCCTGGAACTCGGCCTCCTCCCCGGCCATGAACTTCCGCATGAAGTGGACGGCCTCCCGCATGACGGCGTGGGTGACCTTCCTGCGATGCTTGACTATGGGGTTGCCGGTGCCGAGGCCGATGAAGGCCCGACCGTCGGAGAGCTCGTTGATGCTGGCGGTCATGTTGGCGATGACCGAGGGATGGATGGTCACCGGGTCGACGACTCCCTGGCCGATCCTGATCCGGTTGGTGGCCAGGGCGGCCAGGGTCATCATTATGTGGACGTCCCGGGAGCGGGGTGGGGAGTCGACGAGGGTGAGGTAGGAGAAGCCGCTGTCCTCGACGGCCCTGGCGTGCTCGGCCACGTTCCCGGTGGTGAGGGTGCCGCCCATGCCCACGCCGAAGCGCATCTTCACGGCATGCCCCCTAGCCCCGGGCCTCGATGCCGGCCAGTTTCTCCAGGACCTTGACGTAGGCCTGGGTGCCCTCGTCGCCGTGGCCCTCGTTCTGGAGGACGTGGTAGAACTGGTGGATGAGGCTGGTGAGGGGCAGGGGGAGCCGCATGTCGCGGCCCGCCTCGGTTATGAGGCGCAGGTCCTTGTGCATGAGCTTGACCATGAAGCCGGGGTCGAAGTCCCTCTTGAGTAGGCGGGAGCCCAGGTTCTGGAGCTGCCAGGAGCCGCCCGCGCCGCCGGCCACGGCCTCGAAGACGGGGTTCAGGTCCACGCCGGCCCTCGCGCCGAAGACGAGCCCCTCGCAGACCGCCGCCAGGGTGCCGCCGACGATGATCTGGTTGACCAGCTTGGTGACCTGGCCCATGCCGCCGGCGCCGGTGTAGATGATGGTCTTACCCATGGCTTCGAAGACGGGCATGCAGCGGTCGAAGACCTCCCTCTCGCCCCCGACCATGATGGACAGGGTCCCTTGGATGGCGCCCCAGGACCCGCCGCTGACGGGCGCGTCCAACATACTGACGCCCTTCCCGGCCAGGGCTTCGGCGACGTCCCGGGTGACCTGGGGGGAGATGGTGCTCATGTCGATGAGCACGGAACCCTCGGCGGCGCCTTCGATCACGCCTCCCGGGCCGAGGACCACCTCTTGGACGTCGGGGGAGTCGCTTACCATGGTTATGGTGACGTCGCTCTGGCGGGCCACGTCGGCGGGGGAGTCGGCGACCCGAGCGCCCATTTTGCCCATATCCTCGGCCTTGCTGCGGGTCCGGTTGTAGACGGCAAGGGGGAAACCGGCCTTTAGGACGTTGGAGGCCTGGGCCTTGCCCATGATCCCCAGGCCGACGAACCCGACTCGCTCTTTGTCCGGCATCTGCTTCTCCTTAGTCCGGTCGGTCACGGGATCTCGGGGTCGAAGTCCATGCCTATGTGGCCCTCGGCCTCCAGCTCCGCGTATTCCTCGTCGGACACTTTGAGGACCTGCTTGTAGACGTATTCGTTGTGCTCCCCCATGCGGCAGGGGGCGTTTCGCACCACCGGCGGGGTGCGGGACATGTTGAAGATGAAACCGGGGTAGTCGTGGACGCCGGCCTCGGGGTGGGTGATCCGGTTGAAGAAGTCCCGCTCCCTTACGTGGGGGTCGGAATGGGCGTCGGCGGCGTGCATGACGGGGCCCGCGGGAACGCCGTGGCCCTGGAGCAGGTGAAAGACCTCGTACTTGTCGTATTGGACGGTCCACCGGGCCAGCTCCTCTTCCAGGCTGTCGGCGTTCTTCCAGCGGGAATACTGGTCGGCGTAGCG
>JAAXHX010000497.1 GCA_012270635.1 Dehalococcoidia bacterium
TATACCGCTTTTCCCCGTAGACCCCAACGCTGCATCATTCACCAGCGAGGACGCCTACCGGTCACTGGGCGAATGGTGGTGAACGCTCTATCAAGAGGGATCAAGTTGAGGCGGCAAAGTCAAAGGGGATTTCAAAATCAGACATCGGCGGCGAGGAGTTCCTCCTGGATGCTTATCCGCCCGCCCCGCCGTTCCCGTCGGCCATAAAGAGGCAGATCAAGCGGCTTGCGGACCAGCAGGTCTTCAATGCTGTAGCCCTGTATGACGGGGTAGTTGCCGGCGTCGTCGCTAAACATCGCCCGACTTCGCTGATTCTCCACGGTCTGCATCTGTCGCGCAAAGCAGACCATCACGCCTGCAGTGGCATCGAACTTGTCTACGGTTGACTTGAGGGCCCTTACCGAGTCCGCCGTTACATTCCCGCCCTTCACCTGAACTATGGCAAACTCCGCCTTTGGCTTCTCCCCCATACGGAATGGATAGAAGCGCAATACTCCGTCCACGCCACCGTCGGGGCCTCTCTCGCCCGGGTCGTGGAACATCCCTTCCGCCCCGATTGCGCCGCAGACCCACTTCTCGAACTCAAATTTGTCTCGTTGGGCCAATGCCTCGGCATCGTTGATATTGACCGGCACACCTTTTACCAGTACGTCGTCGGTAGTCAGGTGTTCGAAGTTCCGAAGGATGCGTTCCCGCATGAGCCCAACGGCAAAGGCAGATATGTCGATGCCAATCCACCGCCGCCCCAGCTTTTCGGAAACGTGCACCGCCGTTCCACACCCGCAAAACGGGTCCAGCACTAAATCTCCGGGTTTGCTGCTGGCTTTGACAATCCGTTCAAGCAACTTCATGGGCTTCTGTGTTGGGTATCCCAGGCGCTCCCTAGAAACGCTTTCCACCTTGGGAATATCCGTCCATAGGTTCGGGGGCATTTGTCCCTTGTTGGTGTCCAGGTAACGCTTGAATCTCGGGACGCCCCTGGGCTTATCCGGTAGATATATCAGTCCAATCTCTTCCAGGTTCATCATCCTCTTTTCGGGATAGCGCCACGGGCCGGGATGTCCGTGGAAGTCATAGAAGTATCCGCCGCCCGTTAAGCCCTTGGCCGACAGGTTGTCTACACTGAACGCCCCGCGCTCGTCCTTGTAACGGTATGTCCTCTCAACGTAGTCCTTGTCCAACGGGACACGTACGTCGTCCTTGTTGAGAGGGTTGCCTCCGTAGAAGAGGACGGTGTCGGTTACCCGTCCCCATATCCACTTACCATCGTTGTGGCTGCTGTTGCGCTTCCAAAGTATCTCGTTGCGAAATCTTTCCCGGCCGAATATGACGTCCATCAGCAGCTTCAGATAATGGCTGGCCGTGTCGTCACAGTGCAGATAGATAGAACCCTTGGGAGACAAGACCCGGCGCATTGGTATGAGCCTCGTGGCCATGTTCACCAGATATGCGGCAAGGGCGCGGCTGCGGTCTGTGGTTTGGGCCAGCTTTATCACGTCGGTCAACCGACTCGTCTGAGGGCCACGTGACAAGTCCCGTAAAGCCTCTTCTTCCCTGTCGCTCCACGACCATGTGTCATTGAATGCTTCAACAGGGCGGGTGTCCTTGTCCTTCCCTGTAAAGGGCAAGTTGTAGCGACTCTCCGAGTTAAAGGGAGGATCGGCGTAGATTAGGTCAACGCTATTGCTTGGCAAGGCAACCTCGTCATTGAGGACCTCCAGGCAGTCATAGTTATACAGGATGCGGTTCGCATCGGTGAGTAGGACAGCCTGCCTATTGCCGGATCGTCCGGGCACGGCTCACCACCTAATCCGACGGCGAGAAGAAAGGCGTTCAAGGATGGGGCCAGATGGTAGGTGGTGCGACAAGTGGAACCCCCTTGTAGCAATGGCCGGGACCCTGTTGCCAAGCAGGGGTTCCATCCACTCTGGGCCACAAGGGGGCACAAAGGCCCCAACTCGTAGGCGCCCAGAATGGACATGGGTGGAGTAAGCGTTGCTACCCCTGCTTGGCGGGGGGAATATAACATATTTTCCGCTACATGCCCGACTCCATTCCGCGCGACCCTTCGACGCGCTTAGGGTGATCGTGACATTTTCCCGTCGTCATTCCTGCGGAGGCAGGAATCCAGGCATGGGGAAGGGGGTACCCTTCGTGGGGCCTGCATTGGGGGAATGTGGATTGCGAATGAGGGGGAGGGGATGGATTCCGGCTCGGGGGTCGGAATGACGGATGGAGGGGAGCGGAATGATGAGAGAGAAGGGGGCGGAATGACGGGAGAGAAGGCGGCGGAATGACGGGGGTTACCCGCGCATGATTCGGCGGAGGGTATAATTGGGGTATGCGAAGATTGTTGTTGAGGGAGAGGTCTTGATAGAGGAGCAGGTTGCGGAAATTCTGAAGGAGCGAGGTCTGACGGTCTCGGTGGCGGAGGCGTGCACGTCGGGGCTGATAGCTGCGAAGCTGACCAGCGTGCCGGGGAGCTCGAGGTTTTTCGTGGGCGGCGTCCTGGCCTACGCCAACGACGTAAAGGAGAACGTGCTGGGTGTACCACAAGAGGTGATTATCCGGGAGGGCTCGGTGTCCGAGGTGACGGCGAGGGAGATGGCGAAAGGGGCCCGGAGGCTCATCGGGTCCGACCTGGCGGTATCGGCGACGGGGGTAATGGGGCCGACGGGAGGGACGCGGGCCAAGCCGGTCGGGTTGTTCTTCGTGGCGGTGGTGGGAGAGGGGATAGACGTGTGTATAGAGCGGCGGTTTTCGGGGGACCGGGCGTCGAACCGGGAGATGGCCTCCAAGGCAGCCGTGGAGACGCTCCGGGACGTTCTGCTGGACAAGGGCGCAGAGGGGCCTAGGGGTCTCGAGAGATAATGGAACGGGAAGACCTCTTGCTGGCGGAGATCCGGGACTCGGCCGTCGAGATGGCGAAGGGCGCCGCCCGGATCCTGGAGTCGCATTTCGGCCACGTGAAGGGCGTAGAGGGCAAGGCGGGGAGCAAGTCTGACCTGGTCTCGCAGGCGGACAAGGAGAGCGAGGCGTATCTGAAGGCCGAGATCAGGCGGAGGTACCCGGGCCACGGGATCCTGGGGGAAGAGGGGACAGACGAGCGGCCCGAGGAATCGGACTTTTTATGGGTGCTGGACCCGCTGGACGGCACTCTCAACTATGTCAACGGCCTGCCTATCTACGCGGTCTCCATAGGGGTGCTCAACAGGAGCGTACCGGAGGTCGGGTGCATCTGGACGCCCTGGCCCGCGAAGGAGGATGGGATAGTTTTCCACGCCTGCAAGGGCGGCGGGGCTTTCATGGGGGAGACGCCCATAGCCGTCCGTTCGAATCCCGCGCCCCAGCCCGGCCAGCTGGCGATATTTCACCGGGACTTCCGGCTGCTGTACAGCAAAAATGCAGGGCCCAGCGCGCCCGTTGGGGAGGGGAGGGGGCCCGGGAGCCTGGCCTACGAGCTGGCCCTGACGTCCAGCGGGGTATTTCAATACTCCGTCTTCACCGCACCGAGGATCTGGGATGTGGCGGCAGGGATAGTGCTGGTCAAGGAAGCGGGGGGAACGGTGCTGACGTACGAAAGGGGCAGCAAGCAGTGGCGGGAGCTCTCCAGGTTCGGAAAGCCTTCGGTGGATGTAAAAGGTAGCGCGCCTCGGCTGAGGGACTGGCGCTCGCCGATAATGGCGGGCAACGAGGAGTTGGTGCAGTACCTATCCAGGTTCGCGAGGCACGAGACTCTGGTGGAAAAGGTGAAGGGGGTGTTCAAGGGGTCCCCCTGAGGGGGCATGGCCCCTCGTCCCCCGGGATGAATTTGGTTCCCGCCCACCCGCCCTGTTAATTTGATTTGGGGAGATGCAGCCTTGCTGCATCTCCCC
>JAAXHX010000498.1 GCA_012270635.1 Dehalococcoidia bacterium
ACCTTGAACGGCGTCGACACCCTGGTCTCGCCCCTGCGCCAGTACTCGAAGGCCTGCATCAAACAGATCATCCCGATGGCCGCGGTGAAAGCCACTCCGTAGGCCCGGCCCCGGTTGCGCTCGAAGGCGTTGAGCTTCTCCGGGACCGGCCAGAACAACTCGGTCTCGGGCAGGTCGTGGGCGGGCAGCCGCATGCGCAGGCCGTCGCCGGTGGCCTCGATGTAGGGGTTGTCGGGCAGCTGCTGGGCCATGGCTGTGGTCCACATGCGCCCGTACACGCCGGTCTCCATGGAGGTGCGGTCCCAGCGGGGTGCGGTGGCCCAGGAGTACTTCTCCTTGAAGTTCTTGCCCTCCGGGCGGGGGATGGTCTCCTTGTTCCAGGCGTGGTAGGGCGACAGCGGGTTGCCGAGAGCGTCGGTACCGAAGCGCACCTGCCCGTTGCCGTTGGTCCAGTCCTCGTAGTAGGAGTGCTCGACGAACTCCTCGATGCCCATGTTGATCTCGGTGATCTTGGTGGTGAGGAGCTCGCCCTCCTTGATGATGCCGGGCGCCGAGTAGCGGGCCTGTCCCCATGCGTCGATGTTGGCCCAGGTGGCGTCGTAGGTGGAGGGGTCGTCCCAGATCCCGGTCTGGATGAGGTTCGACGGCCGCAGGCCCACGTCGGAGTAGGCGGGGTTGGCCTCCAGGAAGAAGTCGCAGATGTCGTCCCAGATGCCGGCCAGCCGCTTGGCGTAGTCGAAGATCTTGCCCAGGTTGGCGTAGTACTCGTTGAAGGTGGTGGTGCTGACGGTGGTGGACACCCCGCCGGGAACGAGCGTCGAGGGATGCGGGTATTTGCCGTACATCAGCGTGCACATCTTGCGGGCGATGCGGGTGTACTCCAGGGACTCCAGGTAGATGGAGCCCTCCAGCGGGTTGAGGGCGTCCATGATGTCCTTGACGGTGATGTACCCGTGGACGTCGGCATGCGGGGCCAGAGTCGCCGACGCCCGCTCCACCAACTCGGGGTTGGTGACCGAAACGATGGCCGTCGAGTAGTCGGGTCCGGCCAGCAGCCCCAGATGCAGCGGATGGTCGTAGAACATCTCGGCCACCTCGCCCAGGTTGCGCACGCACACGCCGAGGGGAGGGGGCTGGATGCCGAAGGCCATCTCGATCGCCAGCGACGACACCGAGGCGTGCACCCCTCCGCACACCCCGCAGGCCCTGGACGAGATGTCGATGGCGTCTCGGGGGTCGCGGCCCTTGAGGATGATCTCGTA
>JAAXHX010000499.1 GCA_012270635.1 Dehalococcoidia bacterium
TGCTACCACAAGGCCCACTATGCCGCCTCCCGCATCGCAGCGATTCCCGGCTACTCCCTAGCCTTCGACGTCCCCTTCTTCCGGGAGTTCGTGGTCCAATGCCCCAGGTCTCCCTCGGAGATCATCCCCGCCCTCCTCGAGTCCCGTATCGTCGGCGGCCTGGACGTTAGCGACACGGTCCCCAACGGGATGCTCCTCTGCGTCACCGAGGTCAACACCAGAGACCAGATCGATCAGCTCGTCCAGGCCCTCGAGAACGTGGCCCAGTCATGACCGAAACCGTCGACACCCAACCCAAGCGGGTCAGCCTCAGGGAACTCAACGCTCCCGGGGCCCGCGGCGCGACCTTGCCCGCCCTTGACGTCCCCCCTGCACCCCTCCCGGAGGAAGACCTGCTTCGCAGCGAACTGGATATCCCCGAGGTCGGCGAGCTTGACTTGGTCCGCTATTTCACGGGCCTCAGCAAGCTCAACTTCGGCATCGATAGCGGTTTCTACCCCCTGGGCAGCTGCACAATGAAGTACAACCCCAAGTGGCACGAGGAGGTAGCCCGCCTCCCGGGCTTCGCCCAAATCCACCCCCTCCAGCCCCCCGAGTCCGTCCAGGGCGCCCTCGCCGTCATGCATGGCCTCCAGGAACTTCTCGCCGAGATTACCGGCGCCAGGGCCGTCAGCCTCGCTCCCCTAGCCGGCGCCCACGGCGAGATGGCCGGCCTGCTGATGGTCCGCGCCTATCACGAGTCCCGCGGCGAGGGCGGGTCCCGCAAGCATGTCCTCATCCCCGACACCGCCCACGGCACCAACGCCGCCTCCGCCAAGATGTGCGGCTACGACGTCGTGACCGCTCCCTCCGACGCCCACGGCAACCTGGACGTCGAGTCCCTCAAAGGGCTCGCCACCTCCGAGACCGCGGCCCTCATGCTGACCCTCCCCAGCACCCTCGGCCTCTTCGACCCCCGCATTCTCGATATCTGCAATGCCATCCACGATGCCGGCGCCCTCGTCTACGGCGACGGCGCAAACCTCAACGCCATCCTGGGGCGCGTCCGGTTCGGCGACCTTGGATTCGACGTCGTCCACTCCAACCTGCACAAGACCTTCAGCACTCCCCACGGCGGCGGCGGCCCGGGCGCCGGGCCCGTCTGCGCCGCCGACACCCTCGCCGACTTCCTTCCCGCGCCCGTCGTATACAAGTCCCCGCCCGGCGCCCCCGGCCCCGAGTACCGGCTCGGCCGCCCCTCCCGGTCCATCGGCAAAATCAGTGCTTTTCATTGCAACTTCGGGGTCGTCCTCAGGGCCTACGCCTACATCCGGCTTCTCGGGGCCCCCGGCATGAGGGAGATTAGCGAAAACGCCGTCCTTAACGCCAACTACCTCCTCACCCGGCTGGAAGAGGACTACCTGCTTCCCCACAAGCGCGCCTGCATGCACGAGGTAGTGTTCTCAGCTTCGAAGCAGAAGACCCTCGGGGTGCGGGCCCTGGACATATCCAAGCGCCTCATGGACTACGGGTTCCATCCGCCGACCATGTACTTCCCCCAGGTCGTCCCCGAGGCACTCATGATCGAACCCACCGAGTGCGAGAGCAAGCGCACCCTGGACTCTTTCGTCGACGCCATGAAGTCCATCGCCCGTGAGGCCGAGACCGACCCCGGACTCGTCACCTCCGCCCCCCACACCACCCCCCTCTCCCGTCTCGACGAAGCCCAAGCCGCCCGCCACCCAGACCTCCACTGGTAACCCCTCCCTCCCCTCTACCCACCCCTCCTCTACCGTCATTCCGGCCCCGAGCCGGAATCCATCCCCGGGAGCCGCTCGTGCTGAGCCTGTTGAAGCGTGAGTGAGACGGCGCTTGTGCGCCCTGTTTTTCGCCATTAAAACCTGAGACTCCCATGAAAGCGCATCGGCTTTCATGGGAGTCTCAAAAAACAGGGTGGGTGGAAAACAAAATCCCGGGGTGCAGGAGGGGCGTACGCTCCCTTCTAAGACACCACCCCCGCAAACCTCCCCATACCCAACGCGCTGATATCCACCACCTTCGCCTCCCCCTCCGTCACCAGCTCCGACACCGCAATGCCCACCGCCGGCGATAACTTGAACCCGTACCCGTTGAACCCCGCCGCCAGGTACAGACCCTCGACCCCATCCACCTTGTCGATAATCGGGTGGTTGTCCGGCGTGTTCGTGTACAGGCCCGCGTAACCCGTGAACAGCTCCGCATCCCCCAGCGACGGCATACGCGTCGATATCTTCTCCCAGATCGTCCTCGTCTGCCCCATGTCCGTTCCCTGGTCATAGCCGTCGGGGTCGTCCACGTGCTCGTCCTTGACTATATCCCCCGCCAGGGTCAGGTCGGGGCTCTCCTCCCGGAAGTAGACCATGTTCAGTAGATCGAACACCACGGTATGCCCTGCCGGGGCCCCGGGCCCTCGCTTCAGGAAGAACACCTCGTGCCGCGTCGGTTGGAGTGGCAGCTTGTATCCCAGCTTCTCCATCAGAGACCCGTTCCACGGGCCCCCGGCCACAACCACCGTATCCGTCGTTATCCGGCCCTGTTCCGTCACCACCCCCGTCACCCGACCCCTCTCCACCTCCACGTCCAGCGCCGCGTTCCCCAACGATATCTCCGCCCCCAGCCTCCCCGCCGCCGATGCATACCCCTGCGCCACCGCTGGCGGGTCCGCATAGCCGGACTTGGCCTCCAACCCCAGGAAGCCCGCTTCTCCCGGGTCCAGGTAGGGGGCCATCTCCGCTAGCTCTTCCCGGCTGATGACCCGGGAGTCGAAGCCCATCTCGCGCACCTTGCCGAACGTCTCCCGCAGCGCATCTTTCAGGTCTTCCCCCGCCAGGAAGACCACCCCCACCTCCTTGAACCCCGAGTCTGCACCCAATAGGTCCTTGAAGTTTCGCAGCCACCTCTGTCCCTCCTTCGCCAGGAGGGATATCACCGACCCGAACCCGCCCCCGTGCGTGAACAGCAGCAGGCTGAATCCCGTAGTTATCCCCGACGACTTCCCCGTGGACCCCGCCCCCAGCCCCTCTTTCTCCAGCAGCACCGGCCCTTTGACGCCACGCGCCGTCAGGTTGTAGCAAATGCTGCACCCCACCACCCCACCCCCGATGATTACCGCCTCTGCACTTTTCCTCATGGATCACCTCTCGATCACATCACTCCAACGCACCCGACAACCCCATCCCTCGACCTTTTCCTTTTGCCTCCAATTTGTAGGCTCATCCATACGCCCTCAACCCGCTCACCCTCAGCCT
>JAAXHX010000500.1 GCA_012270635.1 Dehalococcoidia bacterium
GGGTTGTCCCTGAACAGCAGCAGTCCGGCGGCGGCCATTGTAAGCCCGAAGAAACAGCTTATCATCATGGGCGTCGCCAGGTCTCCCGTCGCCTCCCACGCCACCCCAACGAACCCGGGCCCCAGCACCCCTCCCAACCTCCCCACCGCCTCGATAAATCCCGACGCCACCGCAATCTGCCTGTGCGTAGCGCCCGGTATCTCGAACGGCACCGTCCATATAAGCGATACGAAGGAGAACCCGACCCCGTGCAGCGCCGCCATCGTCCACAGGATGGGCGCCGACGTTGCCATGACCATCCCCATCCCCGTCCCCACCAGCAGCAATACCAGTATCGCCACTATCGGGCGGCGCATTCCCCTCGATACCCGTCTCATCAGCAGCGCCGACAGCGTTGTGCCCCCTATCCCTTCGGTGATGGCGGCAGTCAGCAGCATGGCGCCGGACACAGTCTCCTCTATCCCCCGGTCCTGCAGCATCAACGTCGGCCAGAGGGTGAGCAGGGAGAACTCCATCACCAGCATTCCGGCCATGCCCATCCCCACGAGCCACACGTCCTTCTCCTTGAGGACCAGCCACGGGGTCCTGGCGCCGGGGCCCTCGCGACCGCTCAGCGCCGGCAGGACTGTCGGCTCCTCCGTCTTGCGCTCCTTCCCGACCACTGCCCACACAACCGTAATTACGAAGAACACCATCCCGTACACCGTGAGCGTCCACCGCCAGCTTTCGCTCAGCCATACCTGGAGGTACGGCGTGAGCAGGAAAGCGATCACTGCGGAAGCGCCGTAGGTGGTATTGACCAAACCGTTGACCAGCACGATCTCCCGCCTCGGGAACCACTGGGCGGTGAGTACGGCGCGCGCCGGCTGCCGGGCCACGATGGCAAATCCGAAGGCCAGGCGCGCCAGCAGCAGCACCGTATAGTTCGGGGCCCAGGCCTGCACCACCACAAACGTCGTTCCGAAAGCCAGAGACCCCAGCAGCACTTTGCTGGCGTCGAGGCGGGAGAGCCACATCCCGGCGGGCAGGGACATGATCATCGCCCCTATGAACATCGACGACCCGAGAAAGCCCTGCTGGGACGAGGAAAGCCCCAGGTCTCCGGCAATGCTGGGCAGCAGGATGCCCAGGGAGAGCATGATCAGGGACTGGAGGATGTTGGAGAGGCCCAGGAAGGCCAGCACCACGAACCTGAACCCCGACGGCCTGTTCCCGGGATCTATGACGGACCCCTCCCCCGAGCAAGGTTTTTGAATGGATGGCTCATTGTCTCGCCCATTCTAAAGTATTCTTCGCCCGGGCCCCGGCCGGCTTATCTTTTCTATTGTTGCCCGCAAATCCTTTTCGGTATACTTTCCCCGTTACCCCTACCCTCCCCTTTCACGGCCCGGATGTTGAATGCCGCAAATCTCCTGTGAATGACCTTCCCGAGAGCCAGCACGTCGAGGCTGAAGAGCCCCTCCCCCCACCCCCGAGCCACGGCATGTTCTCGGGGGTGCGGCTCCTCCTGAGCAGGGTCGGCGTCAAAAGGCAGTACCTCATCGCCGGCGCGGCCGTCGTTGCCGCAGCCGCCAGCGTCGGGGCTTTCTTTGTCCACGACTTCCTCTTCGACGAAAAGAACCTCATCTCCCTCGGCTACCTGGGCGTATTCATCTTCACCTTCCTCGGCGCAGCCACCATCTTTCTGCCCAGCGCCAGCAGCCTGGTGGTCATCGGGGCAGGTGCGTGGCTCAATCCCTTCATCGTGGGGCTCGTAGCCGGTACGGGTTCCACCCTGGGGGAACTTACCGGCTACGCCATCGGCTACCAGGGAGGCGAGTTCCTGGAAAGGCGCAGCAGGCTTTTTCAACGGGCCAAGGATTGGATGGAAAGACGCGGGAACATCACCCTGTTTCTCCTCTCCGTGATTCCCAACCCCGTTTTCGATACCGCAGGCCTGGCCGCGGGCGCGATCAAGTTCCCCCTCAAGAGGTTCTTCGCCATCGTGTGGGCCGGCAAGACCATCCAGGCCATAGTCGGCGCCTATCTCGGGGAGCGGCTCTGGATCTGGGCCTCCCAGCTAGTCGACCGCATCCTCTCCTGACGCTGCCTCCCACCTACTTTCCCTCCTCAATTCAGTGTAAAATTACTTTGGTTGTTCGCAGCCAATAGAAAAGCATAAGCTTTCATTATCCCCATGCCCACCTATTACCCAGCCTTTCTCAGCCTGGAGGATAGGCCTTGCCTTGTGGTCGGCGGCGGCCCGATCGCCGAGCGAAAGGTCAAAGGTCTCCTGGAAGCCGGGGCCCGTGTCGCCCTCGTCAGCCCCACCGTCACCCCCAGGCTTCGCCGCCGCATAGACAAGGGTCAGTTCAAATACTCTAACCGGGAGTTCCGGTCCTCCGACCTCGACGGCATGTACCTCCTCATAACCGCCACCGACGACATGCCCCTCAACCGGCGCATCGGCATCGAAGGGCGAGACCGAGGCCTCATCGTCAACGTCGTAGATGACCCCGATTATTGCGACTTCATCGCCCCCTCCATTGTCCGCCGCGGCGACATAACCTTCGCCATCTCCACCGGCGGCGCCAGCCCGGCCCTCGCCCGTTGGCTCCGACGCCAGATCGAGGAGCAGTTCCCCCCCGAGTACGGTGGCCTGGCCAAGGTGATGGCCAAAGTCCGACTCCAGGTTAGGGGCGAAGGCCGCAAGATCAGCCCGGCCCGCTGGCAGAAGTCCATCGACGACGGCTTTCTCTCCCTCGTCAAGCAGCGTAAGCTCGCCGAAGCCCGGCGGCGTCTGCTAACGGCCCTCACCGGCGGCCGACCCCCGGCCAAGTGAGCGACTCTGGGACTGTGAAGAGCGTCATCAGACTCGGGACCCGGGCCAGCGATCTCGCTATCGAGCAGACCAGGGAGGCTGCGCGGGCCCTGACCGGCGCTCACCCGGACATCCACGTCGAAATCGTGCCCGTCCACTCCGTGGGAGACCGTGACAAGGTGTCCCCCATCGCCAAGCTGAATGCCAGGGGCGTGTTCGTTTCCACGCTGGAGGACCGACTGAAGTCCGGCGAAATCGACGCCGCCGTCCACAGCCTGAAGGACATGCCCACGGACACCGCCGAGGGCTTCGTCCTTGCCGCGGTCCTCGAACGCCTAGATCCCCGAGACGTCCTCCTTACCGCCGACGGCGGTGGACTGAGGGGCCTTCCGTCCGGCGCGCGCGTCGGCACCGGAAGCCCCCGTCGAGCCGTCCAGATCAAGGCCGCCCGCCCCGACCTGAAAATCACCGGCATCCGAGGCAACGTAGACACCCGTATACGCAAGCTGGACAACGGCGACTACGACGCTATAGTCCTGGCCGCCGCCGGCCTCATCCGCATGGGGTGGCAAGGCCGCATCTCCGAGTTTCTACCCGTGGATACCTGCCTGCCCGCCATGGGCCAGGGCGCGCTCGCCATAGAGACCCTGGCCGTCAATACCGAGCTAACGCGCCTTTTCGCCGGCACCGAGCACACCCCCACCCGACAGGCTGTTGATGCCGAGCGCTCTTTCCTTAGGCAGTTGGGCAGCGGTTGCATAGCTCCCGTTACCGGCTATGCGACGCTGAAAGGCGGCACCCTCTCCCTCTCCGGCCTTATCGGCCACCCCGACACCTATGAGCTAATGACCGATTACATCTATGGCAGTCCCGAAGATGCCGAGTCCCTAGGCATTCGCCTCGCCGAAAGGCTGAAAGCCCGCGGCGCGGATTCCCTGCTGGCGGGAGTCGTCGGATGAACCGAGTTGGCCTGGTTGCTCTCGTCGGCGCGGGCCCCGGGGATCCGGGCTTGATCACCGTCAAGGCCCTGGAATACATCCAGCGAGCCGACGTTATCGTCTACGACAGGCTGGTCAACCCCGTCCTCCTGGACCACGCCCCCGAGACCTGTGAGCTCGTCTACGTGGGCAAGAGCCCAGGGCAGCACACCAAGTCCCAGGACGAGATAAACGACATCCTGGTCTCGGAAGCCGGGCGGGGTAAGCTGGTCATCAGGCTCAAGGGCGGCGACCCCTTCCTGTTCGGCAGGGGCGGTGAGGAGGCCGAGTCCCTCGCCGGCAAAGGCATACTATTCGAAGTAGTCCCCGGAGTCTCATCCGCCATCGCCGCTCCGGCCTACGCCGGCATCCCTGTCACCCATCGAGACCTCTCTTCATCCGTGGTTGTCGCTACCGGCCACGAAGACCCGGACAAGCCCCGGGTCTCCGTCGACTGGGATGCCCTGGCCCGCGGCCCCGATACCATCGTTATTCTCATGGGGCTCGGGAACCTGGCTTCCATTACCAGCCGCCTCGTCCGGGCGGGCAAGCCCCCCGACACCCCCGTCGCCCTTATCCAGGATGCCACCACCCCCGACCAAAAGACCGTCACCGGCACGCTGGCCGATATAGTGCAAAAGGCCCGGGACGCGGGCCTG
>JAAXHX010000501.1:0-360 GCA_012270635.1 Dehalococcoidia bacterium
GCGTAGTCTCCGTGCTCCGGTTTCTGGGGCCTCTCCACCACGGTTTCGGGCAGGGTGATCTGGGGCAATACGCCCCCGTCCTGGGCCTTCTGGGAGGCCTCTCTGATCATTGAGTCGATCTTGTCTCTGATAGTCATCTCGGCGCCTCTGTTTATTGAAAACCGAGATTATAACTTAAGCCTCGGTCCCGCCGATGGTCCACGTGGGCCCGATCCGCTCCAGTTGCGCCGCCAGCGCCCGATGCTCCGGCAGCCCCAGGTACGGGTCCTGACCCATGGTCTGCTCGGCTTCCCGCCTTGCCATTTCGAGGAGGGTGGTGTCGGTGAGGCGGGCCATGCGAAGGTCGGGAAGGCCGCTCTG
>JAAXHX010000501.1:451-6886 GCA_012270635.1 Dehalococcoidia bacterium
CCCACGCGGCCTCGAAACTGGTGCAGTTGAGACAGGCCGAAGCGCTCCGCTCCCTCTATCATCATCACCGTGGCATTGGGCACGTCGATCCCGACCTCCACCACGGCAGTCGAGACCAGGATGTCCCGCTCTCCTCGTCGGAAGGAGTCCATCACTTCATCTTTTTCCGCAGGCGGCAAACGTCCGTGGAGCAACCCGAGCCGTAGGTCAGGGAACACGTCCTCGGACAGCCATTCGTACTCCTTGGTCGCGGCACGGGTCTGCAGGGCTTCCGACTCCTCGACCAGGGGACAGATGACGAACGCCTGCCTTCCGTCTTGCACTTGCTGTCTCACGAAGTCGTAGGCCAACTGCCTCTGGTGGGGCTTGACCCACTTGGTCTCTATCGGGAGCCTGCCGGGCGGCATCTCGTCCAATACCGAGACGTCTAGGTCGCCGTACATGGTCAGGGCGAGGGTGCGGGGGATGGGGGTTGCCGTCATCACCAGCAGGTGGGGGCTGGCGCCCTTCTGCCTGAGGGCGGCCCGCTGCATCACGCCGAACCGGTGCTGCTCGTCGACCACGATTAGAGCCAGGTCCCGAAATTCGACCTCCTTCTGGATGAGGGCCTGGGTTCCGACCACTATGTCTATGTGGCCCTCCTCTATCATCCTGTGCATCTCCCGCTTGGCCCCCTGCCTGATGTCCCCGATGAGCAGACCAACCCTGACCGGCCTATCGAGAAACGAGTCGAAGGACTGGACCACCTCGTTCCCCCACCCGAGGCCCGGTTCCTTGCCCAGCAGCCCGCAGATGGTGCCGAAGTGCTGCTCGGCGAGGATTTCCGTGGGTACCATGATCGCACCCTGGGCCCCGTTGGCCACCGCCTGGAGCAACGCCCCGGTCGCCACGACCGTCTTGCCGCTCCCGACGTCCCCTTGGAGAAGGCGGGCCATGGGTCGGCGGCCCTGCATGTCGCCCGTGACCTGTTCCAGGGCGCGGGACTGGGCCCCGGTGAGGGGAAAGGGCAAGGCGCCGACGAAATTGCCGCTAAGAGAACCGTCGATGGCTATGGGTCGGGCCTCCTGGCCGTGCTGCCAGTCCCTCTTCCTTTCCAGGACGCGGAGCTGCATTAGAAACAGTTCGTCGAAAGCGAGGCGCACCCGGGCGCGCTCCTTGGACTCCTCGTCGTCGGGGTAATGCGCCTGGATGATGGCCTCCCGGATGCCGATCAAGTCTCGCCGGCGAAGGAGGTCCTCATGCAGGACTTCGGACACCCTGCTCAGGCAGAGGTCGAGGGCCCGGCGCACCAGGTTTCGGACGGACCTCTGGTAAAGGCCCTCGGTCAGCGGGTATATGGGCACCATGCGGCCCGTGTGCGTGCGGTCCTTCTCGGAAAGCACCTCGTATTCCGGGTTTTCAAAGACCTTCCGACCCCGGAATATCCTCACCCTCCCCCCGACCCCTACGCGTTGGTTGGGCTTCAGCGTGGAGGCCAGCCAGGTGTTGTTGAACCAGACGATTTCAACGTTGCCGGTGTCGTCGCCGATGATCACCTTGGAGCCCTGCCGCCGGGGCCCGAGCCTCACCACCGATGCCTCCCACACGAACCCAGAGGCGGTCTGGTCCTCGCCCGGCACGAGATTGGCTATGGGGTTGGTAGTGCGGAAGTCCAGGTGCCGGTTGGGGAAGAGATAGATCAGTTCTCTGAGGGTATGTACGCCCAACTTCGCGAACTTCTTGGCCGTCGCGTCCTGGACGCCTCTGAGGGCGGTGGGCGGCGAATCAAGCTTTGGGGCATCTTCCTTGGGTGCGGGCTTCGGCTTTGCGGCCTTGGACGCCGATCCTTTGGGGGCCGGCTTGGTCGAGGCGCGCTTAGAAGCGGGTGCAGGGCCTTGTGTAAGGTCGGCCAGGGTTCCCTCGACCCACCGCTTCCGCTCCGGAAGCGCCAGGTTCTTATAGTTGCTTGGGAAAGAGATGCCTTTCGGGCCGTCCTGCTGCCACCGGTCCAGGAAGGAGTCCAGCCCGCCGACCACGGCCTCGTCCGTGAAGCCGCGTTGACGCTCCAACGCGAGGACTTTCTTCAGGGTCTCGAGTCCCTGCTCCATGGCCCGGCTACCGTGCCGCGAGGCCCTCCCTAGCCTGTTGCGAATCCGAGCCCCAGGGCCCCGGGGCCCAGGTGGGTCCCGAGCACCGGCCCGAAGCGGGATAGCACCAGGTTGTCGGGGCTGACGAGGGGCCGCAGGCTATCCAGCACCGATTCCGCTTCCTCGCGATTCGTGCTATAGGCAACGCCGGCCATGGCGATGCCCGACGCGCCGCCAACTTCCAATAGGAGCCGGTCCAAGCCCTTGCCACGGCTGCGGACTCGGGCGAGGGGGTGGGCCTCCCCGTCCCTGACCTCTACGATCGGGATGACCTTGAATATGGAGAGGGGCCGAAGGGAGTTGCCCAAGTAGGCCTGCACCTTGCCGATCCTGCCCCCTTTGGCCAGGTACTCCAAAGTCTCGAGGAGGGCCAGGGTGCGGGTCTCCGGCATCATCTTGGCAACTAATTGCTCTAGGTCGGCCATGGAAGCGCCGTCCCTCGCGGCCCGGGCTGCCGAAATCACAATGCACCCGAGGCCCAGGGACACCTGCAGCGAGTCCATCACCTGTACGTTGCATCCCCCATCCATCTCCGAGGCCGCTAGCCGCGCCGAGTTCTGGGTCTGGCTCAGCTTGCCCGAGATATGGATGGAGAGTATCTGGTCCGTCTCCTTCGCCACCTCCTTGTATGCCTCAGCAAAAGCCCCCGCGGAGGGCTGGGAGGTGGTTGGAAGCTTGTCGGAGGTTGCCAACTTCCTGTAGAACTCGTCGGCGGTCAGGTCCACGCCGTCCCGGTACCCCGTGTCCCCAAAGCTCACGGTTAGAGGAACAACGGTGATGTCCAACTCCCGGCATATCTCCGGGGGAAGGTCGGACGTACTGTCGGTCACGATTCTTACGGTCATATTCCACCCTGCCCTTGTATGGCTGTCGCGGCCTGCTACTCCAGCGAGATTATGAACTGGTAGTGGGGCTGTCCCCCGTGGATCAGGTCGACTTCGAGGAAGGGCGCCACCTCCTCCAGGGCGCTGGTCAGCTGCTCCTGCTCCTCTCCCGTGACGCCTTCTCCGCAGTAGACGGTGGCCAGGGAAATCTCCATGGACTCCAACCGACCCCGCAGCTTTCGGACCACGTACCCGGGCCCCGGGCCCGCGGCGGCCAACTGCCCGTCCAGAATCCCTATCGCGTCTCCCTCTCGTACGGCAACGCCGTCCACCGAAGTCGACCGAACGGCGCGGGTGATCTCCAACGAGTATACACTGCCCAGGGCCGCGTGCATGGACTCCAGGTTCTCCTCCATGGCAGCGGTAACGTTGAACGCCAACACTCCGGCGACTCCCTGGGGGACGTTGGTGGTGGGAACTATGTCCACCCGCTTGGACGATACGTCCGCGGCCTTGCGCGCGGTAAGCACCACGTTCTTGTTGTTGGGCAGCACGACGACCGATTCCGCGGACAGGGACTCGATGGCCTCCAGGACCCGGGCCACGCTGGGGTTCATCGACTGGCCGCCCTGCACAAGGGCATCGACCCCCAGGCTGGAGAATACTTCTTCAATCCCGGGTCCCGGGGCCACGGCCACAATGCCAATCTTCGGGGCTTCGCCTCCGGACGGCGCCCTCAGCCAGGCCCCGTGCTGCGCGTCCATGTCCTGAACGCTGACCTGCGACACTTCCCCGAAGGCCCTGCACAGCTCCACCACCTCGTCGGGGGCGAAGCTGTGGGTGTGCACGCGCACCAGCTCCCGGTCTCCCACCACCACCGTGGACTCCCCGATCCTCCCCACTACACCCCTGATCTGCGCCGAGTCCAGCCCCTCGCCCCGGATTACGAACTGAGTGCAGTTGCCGTAGACCTGCTCTGCCGACTCCCCCACCGCCGAGACCCTGGCAATGGCATCCGCATTCACAGCCGGAGGCGCTTCTCCCAAGGGTTCGTTGGTGAGACCTTTCAGCGCCCCCTCCAGGACCAGGAAGACCCCGTGCCCGCCCGCATCGACGACACCCGCCTCTGCCAGGATGGGCAGCAGGTCGGGGGTGCGTTGGACCGACGCCTCGGCTTCCCGCACTGCGTCGGCCAGCGCCTCTTCCAGGTCGTTGCCGGTCGTGGCGGCGCGCTCGGCGGCCCGGGCCGCGTCCTTTATCACCGTCAACATCGTCCCCTCCACCGGGTTCTCGACTCCCTTGTAGGCCGACTCCGTAGCCAAGGCCAGGCTGCGGGCCAGCGTTAGCCCGTCCAGTTCGTCGGCTCCGTCGGTCCCGTCGGCGAATCCCCGGAGGATCTGGGAAAGGATGACCCCGCTGTTGCCCCTGGCCCCCATCAAGGCGCCCCAGGCCAGGGCCCGGGCCTGGGCCCCGAGGGCCGGATCGGGGCATTCCGCGATGGCCTTGACGGCTGCGCGGAGAGTGAAGAGCATGTTGGTCCCCGTGTCGCCGTCGGGGACGGGGAAGACGTTTAGCGAGTCGACGTAGGGAGCGTTCGCCTCAAGCCACCTGGTGGCGGCTTCGAACATCCTTAGAAGGGGGCTGGCGTCGCCGATGCGGGAGACGCCTTGGGCGTTGTCGGTCGGGTTGGAGGGCGTCATTTTATGCCGGGATGGGGAGGGCTCGGGTTGTAACTCAGGCACGTTTATGTTAACGTGAAGTCACTGATTCTTCAATAAAGGCAACGAAATTGGCCAAGTGCGAGATATGCAACAAGGTGCCCCGCTTCGGCAGGAACGTGAGCCACTCCAAGAGGCACACGCCCCGGATGTACAGGCCTAACGTCCATCCCGTGCGGCTTATGGTGAACGGCAAGCGACAGCGGATGAACGTCTGCACCCGATGCCTCAGGACCCAGTACAAGCAAGCGTCTTGAGCCTGTCTGTCCTCAAGCGCAGACGCTTGACCGTGCCCCTTGCAGCATTGCTTCTGTGCTTCTTTGTAATTGGCGTCGGGTGGGCCTGTGGAGGGGCCACGGAGTCCCCCGACCCCACCTCCACCCCAGCCCCGTCCGGGACAATAACGTCCCATGACGCTGCCCCCGAACCCACGCTCCCTGCCTCCGACTACGATGCTGGGGAAGGCTCCGCCTACGAGCCCGACCCCGGCGACCCCGCCACCCCAACTGCCGCCGCACCCGTACCGGGGTCCACCGGTCGAGACTGGAATATCCTCGGCTCTCCCGATGCCACGGTCACCGTCCTGGACTACAGCGACTTCCAATGACCTAGCTGTAGGCGCTGGGCCCTTGACATGGCCCAGGAGATCAAGACGGTCTACGTGGATACAGGCCGGGTCAAGATGGAGTACCGGCACTATGCGGTCCTGGGCCCCGAGTCCCGTCTGATGGCCCTCGGCGCAGAGTGCGCGGGAGAGCAGGGCGCATTCTGGGAGTACCACGACCGGATTTACCAGGAGCGGAGCCGGGAGCGGGGTGTGCAAGGACAGATAGCCCGGGCCGAGACCCTGGGGCTGGACGTTCCGAAATTCTCCGTCTGCATGCAGGACGAGGCTTACCAGCATTTCATCGACGGTGACCTGGTCAAGGCCCGTGAGGACGGCGTGACCACCCAGCCGACCATCTTCATCCTCAGTGGCGACAAGACGACCAAGTTCGTCGGGGCCCGGGCCTTCGACGTGGTGTCCGCCGTGATAGACGAGTATCTCGGGTCTTTGTACTAATGGCCATATCGTCTGCCCCGGAACGCAACTCTCTATAGCATGGCCATTATTCCCCGACCCCTTCCATTGCTCATCCTGCTCTTCTGCGTGGCCTCCCTGGCCTTGGCCTCGTGGGCCTGTTCCTCCGACCCCGACCCCGTTGACCCGACCGCCACCGCAGCGCCCGTGCCCACGAACACCCTCGTCCCTCCATCGACTTCCGCTCCCGCTGATACCCCTTCCCCTGACTCTACGCCGGACACACCTCCCATCGCCAGGGACTGGAATGTTCTCGGCTCGCCGGACGCCGCCGTTACCATCGCTGACTTCGGCGACTTCATGTGACCAGGCTGCAGGCATTGGGCCCGTGGAGCGGCCCTGGAAGTGAAGGAAGCCTACGTCGACACGGGGCTGGTGAACTTGGCCTATTTCCATTTCCCCCACATCAACGACGATTCCCACCTGGCGGCCCTGGCCACCGAGTGCGCGGGGGAGCAGGGCGCATTCTGGGCCTACCACGACACCCTGTACGTAAACCAGGGCTCCGGCGGCAGGGGAGTGGAGAGACTCGAGGGTTTCGCCGAGGACCTTGGGCTGGACATGGACGGATTCACCGGTTGCATGGAAGCCAGGACCTATGACGGCGTAATTCAAAGAGACATAAACCTGGCCCGGCAAAACGAGGTTTCCGTCACGCCCACCATCTTCGTCCTGTCCGCCGATCC
>JAAXHX010000502.1 GCA_012270635.1 Dehalococcoidia bacterium
TCCACCCGGGGCACGCCCCGCACTTTGCTCGGCAACAACGGCCGGAGCCGCCCGAATTGCTCGTCGGAAAGCCAGAAAGAGTGGGCCATCGCCGCTTCCCTCCAAATGGACAGCACCCCATCACACGTGGCGGACCAAGACTACCCCCTTTATGAGTCCGGACCCTAAGGTGGACAGATCAAGGGAATTTCCCAAAAAAGCCCCCGCTGGAAGAGCTATGGTCGCTGAGAAGCGTTGCCTGCGAAGCCTACGCTCAGTGCCATGCGCATAGAGGGGAGCCCTGAGCCTCGACGAAGAGGGGGAAGGCCGGGAGGGTGCCTTCACTCTACGCCCGTGATGGTAAAGTTCTGGTGGGCCTCCTGCCACTCCACCGTGACTGTCCAGTCCGGAGCGGGGAAGTCGGGCAGGTGGGACACCCTCCGCACCTCCCGCACGAACTCTTCGCCCAGGGTGGTCACCGTCACCGTGGCATACCCCAACTCCACCCCGTCGGCTATCACCTGCACCGTGTGGGTGCCGTCTCCCAGCAGGTTCCAGTTGTAGAGTAACCCAAACCCGTTGCTCGCGTCCCCACAGGCGCTCCGTGTGTCGACTCGACTCGTCCCGTAGGCCGCCTCGGCGGTCTGCATTTCCCCGGTGGTGCCGTTGGTCAGCTCAATCTCCACGACCTCGGCTTCACACACCCAGCCCGAGATGACGCTTACTCCACTCTGCACGGAGTGCGACGCCGGGTTCTCTAAGAACCCGACCTGCCCGTCCCCTGGCCAATCGGTCCCCGTCTCCACCGGCAGGGTCGCCGACCCCAGCACGAAGTTCTGCCGCGCCTCGCTCCAGTGCAAAAACACCTCCTCCCCAGGGTGGGGAAAGTCTGGAAGGAGATAGTGTCCGCTCAACCCCCGCGCGAATTCTTCCCCGAGCGTGGTGACCGTGATGGTCCGACGGGCCAGCTCTATGCCATCCATTACGGCCCGCACCGTGTGGGTGCCGTCCCCCAGCAGGTTCCAGTTGTAGAGTAACCCAAACCCGTTGTCCGCATCCCCACAGGCGCCCCGTGTGTCGGCCCGACTCGTCCCGTAGGCTGCCTCGGCGGTCTGCACTTCCCCGGTGGTGCCGTTGGTCAGCTCAATCTCTACGACCTCGGCCTCACACACCCAGCCCGAGATGA
>JAAXHX010000503.1 GCA_012270635.1 Dehalococcoidia bacterium
GTGTCTGTGACGAGGACGTTGTCGATGATCCGTGCCCCGAGCTTCTCGTCAGGGAGAAAGACGGGGGGCTCGATGGAGAGGACCATGCCGCTCTGCAGGTGATCATCGCAGCTGCCGTCCATCTGGAGGGACTCGGACCACCTCGGGGGGAAGCCGGGGGCGATCCCGTAGCCGCTGGTGTGCCATCGCCCCTCCTCCATGCCCGCATCGCCGATGACTTTCTTTGCGGCCTCATGGGGCACCGAGGCGGGGACTCCCGCCTTGATTGCCGCTATCTGGGCGTCGCAGGCTTCGCGGACGACCTGGTAGACCTCCCTCATCCTCGCCGTTGGCTCTCCGATGCAGAGCACCCGACCGATGGTGCAGGTGTAGCGCCGGTAGGAGGAGCCGTATTCGTGGTGGACGAGGTCACCCTGCTGAAGGACGCGCTCGGAGGGGAAGCCGTGGGAGTAGACGGTGCGCTCCCCGCTGACGAAGTTCATGGGGCTGGCGGTGAAGTCGCCGCCGAGGGACATCATGGTGCGGTGCATCTCTGCGACGACCTGGAACTCGGTCTTGCCGGCGGCCAGGGTCTCGACGCAGGTCCGGTGAACGGCGTCGTTGATGTCCGAGGCCCTTCGGATGTAGGCGAGCTCTGCGGGGGACTTGACGAGCTTCAGGTCTTCGACGAGGTGGGTGGGTTCGGCGACCATGGCGTCACCGAGGACATCCCTGATTTGCAGGTAGTCGTGGACGCTGAGATAGGTCTCCGGGACCTCGAGCCCGATCCTTCGATTGAGGTATCCCTTCTCTTCGAGGACCGACTTGAGGATGGGCACCGCGTCGTCCCCTGGGTCCCGGCCCCAGCCCCGGACGTCCTTCGATAGGGACAGGGCCCGGGCTTCGACCACGTCGGCGAAGCGGGTCAGGAGCAGGAGGTCGCTGGGCTCCAGGGTGAAGAGGAGGGCCTGGAATTCCTGGTAGCCCTTGATGCGGCTGCCGATGAGGTAGTTGATGTTGACGGGGTGGGTGACGATGAGGAGGTCGACGCCGGCCTTCTCCATGGCGGCCCGGGTCCTCTGCTGGCGCTCTTCGAACTCGGATACGGCGAAGTCCAGGTTGGGCATGGGTGACGCCTTTCTTTGGGGCGATTGGGTGGTCTAGGTCTCTGGGGGAGGGGCGCCGTCGGTGGGGGCGAAGGATTCGGTGATGGTGGAGAGGATATCGTCCTCGGAGGCGCCGGCGAGGAGGTCGACGTTGATGGCCTGAAGGGTCTCGGTGTGGACTCCGGCCCGGGCGCCGAACTCTAGGGAGAGGCGGGCGGCGGACTCGGGGCCGTCGGCCTCGGCGATGATGACGAAGTCGTACCTGCCGAGGACCATGTAGCGGGCGAGGAGGCTGGCGCCGGGTACGCTGACCTGCTGGGCGACGTCGTTGATGAGGTCAGGGTTGTCTATTAGCTTCTGCTGTCCGTCGGTGGTCAAAGTGGCCAGGAGGATGTAAAGCATAGCGCAAGCCGCCCCATGGGTTTGGGGTCATTGTAGCACAGGGTGGGTAAAGACCATAAGAACTCGTGTGGATGTACTACCAGAGACGAATTCCTTCAAACCTTAGTAGCCCACAGGTCAAATTCTTGGAGAGCCCTCGAACGTATGCCGAAATGATTAGCTTGACGCTTTCCTATGGAAGCAGATCCCGCATAGCATCGAGTCTGAATTCTCCAACCTGTATTCGATAGAGAAGCACGCAAGATTTCAGTCGGATCAACATTGCGGTCCGGTATGCGCCCGAATCTTATGACCATCCGAGCTCCAGATTTAGATATACTCGCACAATTTGTCCAGACTTGAGAAAGCTGAACGGCAAAGTCCTCGGGACTATTGTGAATGATTTGTTCATATTGAGAATAGTCGACGGTGTCCTGGCCACCAAGAAACCACAGTCGGAGCCATTGATCAGGGCGATATGTCCTCAAGCCATAGTAGGGAGGGGAAGTAACGATCCAGTCAAAACGATGATCCTTGAGTTCTTTCCTAAACAGATTTGGATTGCGGCTATCGCCAAGGATTACCTTGGAACCAGGATTCGGTAGCACTCCATCGTAGAATCGTTTAGCTCTGCGGGCTATTAAATCTCGAATGTCCACCCTCTGTGGCTTCAAGCCATTCTTACGCCAGAACCTAACCGCGTAGCGCGGTTTCGGGGCATAAGTCCTAGGGCATTGATTGGAGAAATACGAAGGCTGTTCTTTGGAAATTGGCCCATGTAGTGCCCCGAGGATAAGGGCTCGGAGGGCAATTCTGGCCGAGGAACCACAATCCCGTACAAGAGCATTCCG
>JAAXHX010000504.1 GCA_012270635.1 Dehalococcoidia bacterium
TGCATGGTCGGCGCGGCCTACACTTCCTGGCCCGAGTTCCGCCGCATGTGCGAGACCGTGGAGGACCTGGGCTTCGACCACCTCTGGGTCGCCGACCTCCTCACCCCCTCTGACGCCGACTGGTCCGACGGCCCAGTCCTGGAGTCCTGGAGCCTGCTCTCCGCCGTGGCCTCCTTAACCCGGCGCATCCCCATCGGCCCCCTGGTCTGCTCCAACACCTACCGTCACCCCGTCATGCTAGCCAAGATCGCCACCACCGTGGACATCATCAGCGGGGGTCGGCTCACCTACGGCATCGGGGCAGGGTGGGCCAGGGAGGAGCACCGGTCCTTCGGCATTCCCTTTGAACCCATCTCCGAACGCGTGGCCCGGGTGGAAGAGGCCGTCCAATTGACCAAGCTCCTGTGGCAGTCTCCCGACCCCGTGACCTTCCAGGGGCGCTACTACACCCTGGAAAACGCCCCCTTCAACCCCAAGCCCGTGCAGAAGCCCCACCCACCCATCATGATCGCCGGCGTCGGGGAGAAGTACACCCTGCGCGCCGTGGCCCGACACGCCGACCAGATGAACGTCTACGGCAGCCCGGAGCTCGTGGCCCACAAGTTCGCCGTCCTCAGGCAACATTGCCTGGACGAAGGCCGCAATTTCGATGAGATCAAGAAGACCGTTCTCGTTCAGCTGGTGCCGCCGGAGCGGCAAAAGGAGTGGGACGACTTCCTGGCCAAGATTGCCGAGGACCAACCCGGCATGCTTCTGCGAGGCCAGAGCCAAGCCATGACCGGCGACGTAGACAACTGGCGGGAGTGGGTCCAGGCCCGCTCCGACGTGGGCGTCGACCAGGTAGTCGTCAACCTTTATACTCCCTACGCGTTCGACGCCATCGAGCGCTTCGCCAAAGAGGTGGTCCCCGCCTTTAGCTGAAAGCCTCTCTACTCATAGGGGCCAACCTATCGGTCGGCCCTACCAGCCCTCGAGGACACCGGAGGACGATATGACGAAGGTGAAGTTCGGCCCCATCTACACCCGCATCGAGGACCTCATGGGACCCGTGGAACTCGCCGAGAAGTCCGAGTCCTGGGGCTACGACTCCTTCTGGGTCCCCGACTACGTGCTCAAGCCCCGGATGGACGCCCTCATCGTCCTCGGCGCGGCTGCCCAGCGCACCACCAACATCCAACTTGGGACCGCGGTCATGGTCCTTCCCTACAAGGACCCGCTCCTGCTCTCCAAGTCAGCCCTGTCCGTGGACGTGTTGTCCAACGGGCGACTCCTCCTGGGCGTCGGTATCGGCGCAATCCCAAGGGAGTTCGAGGCGCTGGGTCTCGACATCCACCAGCGGGGCCGGATCTCCGACGAGCGGCTCGACATCATGTCCCGCATCCTCGCCGGCGAGACAGTGACGCACCACGGGCGCTTTCACTCCTTCGAAAACGTCTCCATAGGCCCCCCGGCGGTCAGCAAGCCGCGGATCCCCATCTGGGTCGGGGCGCACTGCGGCAATGGCTGGGCGGAGGGGCCACTCCGCAGGACCGGCAGGTACGCCGACGCCTTCGTCCCCACCGAGGCCACCATCGAGCAGTACAAGGACGCCATGGACCGCATCTCCCGCCACGCCGAGGCCGCGGGCAGAGACCCTTCCAAGATAGAGTGGGCCGCCTTCATCTTCATCATCATGGAGGAGTCCCGGGAGTACGCCGAGCGCAAGGGTTTCGCAGAGCTGGCCGACAGGCTGGACCGGGACTACCCCCTCGTCCACGGTCGGGCGGCGGCGGCCGGGACTGTGGACGAGTGCATCGAGGCCATACAGGCCTACGTCGACATCGGGATCACCCACTTCATCCTGGACTCCGCATCCCCCGCCGAGGAAATCGTCGAGCAGTACGAACGCGCCGCCAAGGAGATCATCCCCCACTTCCGCTA